>CAZJCB010000017.1:0-22648 GCA_964544245.1 uncultured Christensenella sp. | reverse complement strand
TTTGAGATGCCTTAAAGTATCTGTCTGTATTGATTATTCAAAATCCCGCCTCTGTAAACGTTCCTTCAGGCAATTCATCCGGCAAATCAGACACTATTTTTGAAGGTATGCCGAAACTCAAGCCGATGAAAGGTTTGACGATGGCGGCAGATTGCCTTATAATCAGCAGGACAAATGAATCGGCGCGTGCATTTGCGCCAAGGCGCGGCGGCGGAAAGCCGCCAAGGGAAGTCGGATGGGAATTCCGCGCTAACCCAGTAACCGTGAAGCGGACGAACGGACAGGTGCCACTGCGACAGCGGGAAGGCGTCCGGGAGGATGAGGCGAAGCCGGGAGACCTGGATGCACGCTTGGCTCCTGAGGTGGGAAACGCGGACGGCAAGTCCTGCGGGCAGTTCCTGCTGTGGAGCTGCCCGTTTCCGTTCGTTTGATCAACTGGAGGAGGAACGTACCATGAAAAAGAGGATGCTGGCCCTGGCGATTGTGTTCCTGATTATATCAAGCCATGCAGCGCTTGCGGGAGGCGAGCCGCTTGCCCTGACGGACATGGCGGGGAGAATGGTCAACCTGCCGGGGCCCGCTGGGCGGATCGTGGCGCTGCAGGCTGCTGACTGCGAGATCCTATATGCCATCGGCGCCGGGGAATCGCTGGTCGGACGAGGGGAATACTGCAATTATCCCGAGGAAGTGCTGGCCGTGCCCTCCGTTCAGTCCGGTTTTGAGACCAACCTTGAGCAGATCATCGCGCTGGATCCCGACGCGGTCGTCATGGCCAAAATGGGGCAAAGGGAAGAGGACGCAAAAAAACTTGAGGAAGCGGGCATCGCAGTGGTGGTCAGCGACGCGCAGACCATAGAAGGCGTTTACAGCGCCATCGGGATGCTCGGTAGCCTGACCGGGCATGAAGATGAAGCCTCGCAGCTTGTTGAGGGGATGCAGGAAGCATTTTCTGGTATTTTGGAGGCATCCGAAGGGTTCAGCGGCGGCAGCGTGTATTTCGAGGTGTCCCCTCTGGAATACGGCCTTTGGACCGCCGGAACAGGCACGTTCATGGATGAAATCGCGAAAATGCTCAGGCTGGAAAACATTTTTTCCGACCTGGAAGGCTGGCAGGGCGTTTCTGAGGAGCAGGTCATCGCGCGTGACCCTGACCATATCGTGACGACCGCCATGTACTTTGGCACGGGCCTGACGCCGGTGGAAGAAGTCCTGTCCAGGGCCAGTTGGAGCGGTATGAAGGCCGTCAGCGGCGGGAAAGTCTTCAACGCGGACGCTGACGCCATCACCCGCCCGGGACCCCGGCTGGTGCAGGCCGCCCAGGATCTCTTCGATTTCGTCTATGGGGAGTGAACCGGGCAGCCAGGGGGTAAAAAGCCGGAAAGGGATGGGGACCAGGCCCTTCATTCAATATGCCTGGATGGGCGGGTTGACCTTGCTTACCCTGCTCGTTTGCGTAGCGCTTGGCAGCGTCCCGGTCAGGATTGGCAAGACGGCTTCCATCCTCTTCGGGGCGCTTTCCGGCCGTGCGATGGAGGGTGACAGGGACGCGGTCATCATCCTGACCGTCCGGCTTCCCAGGGTGATCAGCGTTCTGCTCACCGGCGCCTCACTGTCCCTGTGCGGCGCGGCGATGCAAGGGCTTCTGCGCAATCCCCTGGCTGACGGCGCGACACTTGGAGTCTCCTCCGGCGCTTCGCTCGGGGCCATGCTGGCCATTCTGCTGGGCATCAGCCTGCCGGGTTTTCAGTTGGCGGGCTCGGCGGTCATGGCGGTGCTCTTCGCCTTCCTGTCCCTGGCGCTGGTGCTTGCGCTGGCTTTCTCGCTGGACCGTTCGCTCTCCACCTCCACCATCATCCTGATCGGGGTGATTTTTACGATGTTTGCGGGGTCCCTGATGAGTCTGATGATTGCTTTTTCAGGACCAAGGCTGCGCCCGCTGACTTTTTGGACACTGGGTTCGCTCACCGGCAGCGGATATGGGGAAGTGCTCCTGCTCCTGCTCGCGTTGATCGTCTGCGGCACGGTGCTCCTCCTGCATGCCCGCGAACTGGACGCCTTTTCGCTGGGTGAAGAAAACGCCCGCAGCATCGGCGTGGCAGTGCGCCGTGTCAAACTGGGCGTGATGGTCGCCGTGTCCCTCCTTATCGGGGTCAGTGTGTCCATCGGCGGATCCATCGGCTTTGTCGGCCTTGTTATTCCGCACATCACGCGCTTGATGACCGGGCCTTCCCACCGAAGGCTGCTGCCTGCCTGCGTATTCCTGGGCGGCGTGTTCCTGATGCTGTGTGACCTGCTGGCCCGTACCCTGTTCAGCCCCGCTGAGATGCCCCTGGGCGTGGTGACAAGCCTCATCGGCGCGGTGTTTTTTGTGGTCATCCTGGCCAGAAGCCGAAGGAGGAAAGCCTGATGCTCATGGCGCGGGGCCTCACTGTCCGCTATGAAGGCTTTGAGGCGCTCAACGGCGCGGGCGTGGACCTGGGGGAGGCCCAGTGGCTCATGGTGGTCGGTCCCAACGGGGCCGGCAAATCCACGATGCTCAAGGCCATCGCCCAGACGGCGCCTTATTCCGGTTTGGTCAGCGTGATGGGCCGCGATCCAAAAAAGGTAAGCCCCAGGGAACTTGCGAGGATGATGGCGGTGCTGCAGCAGAAACAGACGATTGGCTACGCCTTCACCGTGGAAGAACTGGTGAGGCTGGGCAGGTACGCCCACCAGGGCGTGTTTTCCCGAGGCGATCCGGAGGGACAGCGGAAGGTCGACGCCGCCCTGGAACAGTGCGGCCTCTCCTCCATCAGGCGGCAGAACGTGCTGACCCTGTCGGGCGGCGAACTGCAGCGCGCTTTCCTTGCGCAGGTGTTCGCGCAGGACGCCCCGCTCCTCTTGCTGGACGAGCCTGCGAGCCATCTGGACCTGGCTTATCAGCAGGAAATATTCACTCTGATCCGGGAATGGCTCAGGACGCCGGGCCGGGCGGTGCTGTCTGTCGTGCACGACCTGCAGCTCGCGATGCGCTTTGGGACCCACGCGATGCTGATGGACGGGGGACGGTGCGTGTCCGCCGGGGACATCGGGGGAGTCCTGTCCGGAGAGCACCTGCGCCGGGTCTACCGGATGGATGTTCCCTCCTGGCTCGCCTGGCTGCATGAGCCCTGGGAAAACATGGACAAAACGGCGCGGAACGGCTATAATCACGCCATTGATGAAAGGGCGTGAAGCGATGAAATGCCAGTTCTGCAATTATGAGGACAGCCGGGTCGTGGACTCGCGGCCGACGGATGACGGCGCCAGCATCCGGCGCAGGCGGGAATGCATCTCCTGCGGCAAGCGGTTCACGACCTATGAAAAGGTCGAGACCATTCAGCTGTTGGTCATCAAAAAGGATCAGACACGTGAATTGTTCAATCCCAACAAGATCCGCGAAGGCATCATCCATGCCTGCCACAAGCGCCCGGTCCCGGCCCGCGAGATTGACAGGATTGTGACGGAGATAGAGCAGTTCGCGTACAACAGCATGCAGCAGGAGATCACCACCCACCAGATCGGTGAGATGGTCATGGACGCCCTGCGCGCGCTGGACGAGGTCGCCTATATCCGCTTCGCCTCCGTTTACCGCCAGTTCACCGATATCCCCACCTTCCTTCACGAGCTCAACCGCCTGATGAGGGAAAACGCTGAAGAGAACAGCGGCAAACAGTAAACCACAAAAGAATAGAGCGGGCCGGCCCGCTCTGTTCCATCTTTTGCTGAAACAGCAAGTTTCAGCGGAATCCGCCGTCCACCCCCAGCACCTGCCCGGTGATATAGGACGCCTCCCCGCCCAGCAGGAACGCGGCGGCCGCGGCGACCTCATCGGCACGGCCCAGGCGGTGCAAAAGGGTGCGCCCAGCCAGTTGGCGCAGCTCCTCCTCGTTGAAACCCTTCATCATGTCTGTCTGGATGGTGCCAGGGGCCAGGCAGTTGACCCGGATGCCTGAGGGGCCCAGTTCATCGGCCAGCGATTGCCCAAGGCCGATCAGCCCCGCCTTGCTGGCGGAGTAAGCCGCTTCGCAGGAAGCGCCGGACACCCCCCAGACGGACGAAATGAACAGGAGGCTGCCTTGCCCGCACGCCGCCATCCTGCCGATCACGCCCCTGGCGGCGAGGAAGGCGCCGCGCAGGTTGACAGCAAAGAGATGATCCCAGCTTGCTGACGGCATTTCCTGAAGCAAGCCGGTAGAACTTACCCCGGCGTTGAAGACCGCCGCGTCCAGGTGCCCCAGCAGGTTGAACGCCTGTGTGCCCAGGGATACCGCTTCCGCTTCGCTGCGAAGGTCCGCCTTGACGGGGATGGCGCCGGTCTGCGCAGAGACCGCTCTTGCGGCGCTTTCGTTTTGGTGGAAGGAAAACACCACGCGCCAGCCGTCCTTTGACAGCCTTCTGACGATCGCTTCGCCGATGCCCCGCGACCCGCCGGTGACCAGGGCTGTTTTCATGATTCCGCCCGCCTTTCCAGTGGAATTGTAGGGTCTAGGCAAAGGCCTGTCAACGCCGCTTCGCTTTACACAGCAGGGCTTTGCATATATAATGACGCCATCGTGCGAAAGGAGTGGTATGATGCTGAAACGATTGTTCTGGCTTGCCCTCCTGTGCGCCTTTGCCTTCCTGCTGCTGGGGTTGATGGTGTCGGGCGGGGCTGAGAAGACGCTTCCGAGGAAAGCGACGCCCGCTGAAACGGCGATGATACCGCTTTCCAGCGTCCATGAGTACGCCCAGGCGCGGGGAAACCCCATGCGTTTTCTCTTCATGCCCATCCTGGCGCTGTTGCTTTCCCTCAGCCTGGCAGTCATCTTGAGGGCCAAACCGGTCTGCCGGGTTTGCCATATGAAAGCCTGCTACTACGCCTTTCATTTTTCCGACAGGGCAGGGTAAGGGGTTCGATCGCATCCTCAGAATAAAGCAAAGGAAAAATGATATGGCTAAACAGACTCAGACGAAGAAGATCACTGTAAACCGCAAGGCAGTATCGGCGGTCACGCTGCTTGTCCTGCTCGCGCTCACCGTCGTTTTTATCCTGCTGGGCATAACCGGCAGGGACATGGACAAGGAAGGGCTTTACAAACTGCTGCCCTGGCTGCCCACAACCGGCGAAACCTACCGCTGGCGTGACGCGCTGGTCCCAGGCGCCGGCCTGGGCGACACGATGGTCCAGACCCTTGCTCCTTCCCAGTCAGGAGAAGCGGCCTCACCGGAAGGACTGGACAGTGCCCTGCGCATCCTTGCCATGCGCCTTCGTGACCTTGGATGGACGGACGCGGCTGTCGAACGGGGGGCAGACGGTCTCCTGAAGGTCACCCTCCCCTCCGGCGCGGACACCGTTTTCCTGGGCCAGATCCTCAGCGCGAAAGGGGAATTCACGTTTTCCGACCCTGAGGGCAATGTTTTCCTGACCGGGGACCACATCACGTCAGCCGGCTTTGCCTACGCAGACCAGTCCGCCACCAGTTTCGCCCTTTCCTTTCAATTTGACCAGGAGGGGAAGGAAATCTTCGGACAGAAATCCGTCGAACTGCTGGGTCAGAGCATCACCCTGAAGCGCGACGGCGAGGTCCTGGCAAGCCCTTCCATCAACACGCCCCTGCTGGAAGGCGGGGTGTCCATTCCCAACTTCACCCTGGATGTGGCGCGTGAAAACGCGGTGCTGATGCGCTCCGGCGCTCTGCCTTTTGCGCTTGAGCTCCAGAATGCTGATGATGCGGGGCTGCCGCTGCTGGGCAACAACGTACAGCGGAACCTGATCATTGCCCTCCTTGTCCTTCTTGCAGCCGTTGCCCTGTACCTGACCGTACGTTACCGCCTGGGCGGCTTGATGGCCTCCTGGATGCTCCTGCTGCAGCTGGCCCTGTCCTGGTTCTTCGCCGCGCTCATCGGAGCCGGCTTTACCGTGCTGACGCTGGCGGCGGTTTACGTTCCCTTTTTCGTTTCTGCTTTCGCGGTCATGAACCTGTTTGGCAGCGTCAGCGGGGACATCCTGCACGGGCGCTCCGTCCGCCAGGCGTTGAAGGAAGGCTATGCCGGCCGCGGGCATGCTTCCCTTGACGTGTATGTCGCGCTCATCGTCCTCTCCGTCGTCCTCATCATCATGGATACCGGGGTGATCAAGCAGTTTGGTGAAATCTTTGCCATCAGCCTGATCCTGGGGCTGATTCTGACCCATCTGGCGCTTCGCCTGGCGCTCAACGAGGGGGTCAACCTCTTCGGCAGCCGGACAGCGCTCTACACCTCGGGCCGCGCCGAAAAGAAGGAGGCTTGATGATGCATATCCGTAAATCCGCGCTGAACGCGCTGATCATTTCCGCTCTTGTGGCCATTGCCGCGCTGGCCCTCACCCTGACCGGCACGGCGCTCAGGTTCAGCTTTGGCGCCGGGGTCACCGTCGCATATACCGCGCTGTGGCTGGCGATACTGGCTGTTGTGGTCTTTTCCTTCCTCTTCGGATGGGCGCGCTATGACGCCTGGTCCGGCCTGACGCTGGGCATCGCCGCGCTGCATGACCAGCTGCTCAGCCTTGCGCTCGCCAGTATTCTGAGCATCTTCTTCGGCCTGGGCTCCGCAATGCCCGCCTTGCTTGTTGCGGGAATCGCCTTCACCTATCTGTTCACCATCCCCGTGCTGCGCGAGGCGCGGACAGTCGGGAAAGCGACCAGCCTGCGGGAAATGAGCCGGGATGAGGTCGCGGCGCTGGCGGTGAAGAACACCCGCCCGCTCAGGCTTTTGACCCTGGCGGTGGCCGCTCTCGGCCTGCTTGCCTTCATCCTCAGCGGCAACCTGTCCATGATTGGCGGCGTTCTCCCGCTCCTGACCGGCCTCGCGGCGGCCCTGCTGTCCGCCTGTTTCATCACGCCCTACGTCTGGGCAGCCTTCATTTCCCGCCGCAAAGGCAAGCGTTAATCAACAGGAGCGCTTTTCCCCGGGGAAGGGCGCTCTTTTGTATCCATTGAAGGGAAATCATGAGAAAACTGACCGCCCGCGCCTTGCCCTGGCATCTGCCCGGTTATCCGGATTACCTGGCGGCGCTGCTGCATGCCCGGGGGATATCGGACACGGCGCAGGCGGAACGTTTTCTCAACCCCTCCCCCGACCAGCTGCACGATCCCTTCCTGCTCCATGACATGAACGTGGCTTGCGGGCTGATCCGTATGGCGGCGGAACAGAAAATGTCCGTCGCTGTCTACGGGGACTATGACGCCGACGGGGTCTGCGCGTCCGCCATCCTGATCAGTACGCTGCGTGAACTGGGCATCAGCGGTTTCTCCTACATCCCCGAGCGTCTCAGCGAAGGATACGGCTTGAACATGGATGCTGTGCGCACGCTGTCGGAAAAGGCCGGTTTGCTCATCAGCGTGGATTGCGGTGTCACCGCGGTGGAGGAAGTGGCGCTGGCCAAAAAACTGGGGATGCGCGTCATCCTGACCGACCACCACGCGCTGCCGGAAACCCTGCCCCCTGCCGACGCCCTGGTCCATCCGCTCTTGCCGGGGTATCCCGAGCCTCACCTCTGCGGCGCGGGCGTCGTGTGGAAGCTCGCCTGCGCGCTGCTGGGGCAGGAAAAGGCGATGGACAGCCTGGATTTGGCCGCGCTGGCGACCATCGCTGACATGGTGCCCCTCGTGAGGGAGAACCGGGTCATCACGGCCCTTGGGCTGCTGAAAATGGCCAATACCGGCCGGCCTGGCCTTCGCGCCTTGATGCGCGTTGCCGGGTTGCGGGAAGGCGCGCCGGTCCAGGCAGAACAGGTTGCCTTCCAGCTGGCGCCCCGGCTGAACGCGGGCGGCAGGCTGTCGACCGCGCAGGGAGCCCTCAGCCTCCTGCTCACAAGGGACGGCGATGAGGCTTACAGGATCGCAGGTGAACTCGACCAGCTCAACCGCGAACGCCGGGACGTCGAAAGCAAGGTACTGCGGGAAGCCGCCGCAAGGCTCAGGGGAGCGGACCTTTCAAAGAGCCGCAGCCTGGTGCTTGCGGGCGAAGGATGGAATCCCGGCGTCGTCGGCCTGGCCGCCAGCAAGCTGGCGGAACGCTGGAACTATCCGACCGTCATCCTTTCCCAGACCGGGGAAGAACTCTCTGGCTCAGGGCGGTCCGCCGGCGGCATCGACCTGTATATGGCGCTGAAAGCCTGCGGGGACCTGTTCACGCGCTTCGGCGGCCACAAGATGGCCGCCGGGCTGTCGCTGCCCGCGGAAAACCTCAGGGATTTCCAGGAGCGCTTTGACATGGCGGTCAGAGAGCAGCTGGGGGCGGATGACCTCATCCCGGAAACCGTTTACGACTGCCCGCTGCCGCTTGACCAGGTCAGCCTGGAGACAATCGGGGCGCTGGACAGGCTGTCGCCGTTCGGCCTGGGGAATCCTTCGCCCCTGTTCCTGCTGGAAGGCCTGAGCCTGCTCAGCGCCCGGGCCGTCGGGAACGACGGAGCCCACCTGAAGCTGACGGTCGCCGGGAACGGGGCTGTCCGCGAAGGGATCGCCTTCAACCAGGGCGAGTTGTTCGGCACGCTGGGCGCAAGCCTGCGCCTGGTGAGCAGCGTTGACCGCAACGAGTTCAACGGCCGCGTCAGCGCCCAGCTGAAGGTCAGGGCAGTCCTGCCGGGAGAAGACGCCTTCACGGAGGATCCCCTTGCCGAGTCGGACGCCATCCTGCGGGAACTGCTGGAGGGCACAGGAACCGAAGAGAAAGCCCAGATGATTGAGTACATTCGCGGGGTGCCCGAATTCTCCGGCACCCGCGGCACGCTGATCGCCGCGCGCTGCGCAAAGACCGCCAACGCGCTGTACCGGCGCTTCCCGCATGTTCAGACCTTTACCGGGAACGCATATGACCAGCGGGGCTTTCATGCCATCGTCTGCGCGCCGGACTGGTCGCTGCCTTTCGCGCGTTTTGACCGCGTGGTCTTTGCCGACGGGCTGCTGTGCAACGGGGAAGCCGCGCGGGCACAAAAAGCGACGGGCGCGGACGAGCTGCTCGCGATGCCGGCGAGCGAAGCCCTTGGGGAGCTGCTAAAAGCCCTTCACCTGAGCGTAGAGGACCTGCGCCATGCCTATGTGCTGCTCCGCCAGGGGCAAACCGCCAACCTGTGCGCAAACCCGGCGGCTGAACGTACGGCGCTGATGATCCTCAACGAACTCGGACTGATCCAACTGGATGACAGCCTGGCTTTCGCCGGGATGCGGCCGGCCCGGAATATTTCCCCGCAGGAGAGCGCGCTGTTCCGCGCGCTCAGCGGGGCGTAGGGAGAGGTATGGCCCACACTGCCTTTGAACGCCTGACCCTGGATGAAATGCTCACCCGGCTGGCCAAATACAGTACGGATGAAGCGCTTGCCGTGGTCAAAAAGGCCTATGCCTTCGCGCAGGAAGCGCACCAGGGGCAGGTCAGGCGCAGCGGTGAGGACTATTTTTCCCACCCAGTCCACGTCGCCAGCATCATCGTGGAGCTGCAGCTGGACGTCCCCAGCGTCGCCGCGGGTCTTCTGCACGACACAGTGGAGGATGTGGAAGGCATCACGCTGGACGTCATCGAGAAAAATTTCGGCCCGGAGATCCGGGGCCTGGTAGACGGCGTCACCAAATTGGGCAGGCTGGACTTCGTCGACCGGGAAGAGCAGCAGGCGGAATCCTGGCGCAAGATGATCCTGGCGATGAGCAAGGACATCCGCGTCATCATGATCAAGCTGGCTGACCGCCTGCACAACATGCGCACCCTGTCCTTCCAGCCGGCTGACCGGCAGATCGGCACGGCGCGGGAAACGCTGGACATCTATGCCCCCCTCGCGCACAGGCTGGGTGTGTTCACCATCAAGTCAGAGATCGAGGACCTTGCCCTGCGCTACCTTGACCCGGAGGGCTACCGCGACGTGGCCAACAAGGTGGGGCAGAAACGCATCGAGCGCGAAGAACAGATCAAGACCATCATCAGCACGCTGAGCGACAAACTGCGGGAGATGGGCCTGCACAACTTCGAGATCGAAGGCCGCCCCAAGCACTTGTACAGCATCTACCGTAAGATGGTCATCCAGAACCGGTCCTTTGACCAAATATACGACCTGATCGCCGTGCGCGTGCTGGTGGATACCATCCCTGAGTGCTACACCGTGCTGGGGGTGGCGCATACCCTGTGGACGCAGATGCCGGGCCGCTTCAAGGACTATATCTCGACCCCGAAGTCCAACATGTACCAGTCCCTGCACACCACGCTCATCGGCGGCAGGACCATTCCCTCCCCCTTTGAGGTCCAGATCAGGACGCGGGAAATGCACCGGGTCGCCGAATACGGCATCGCCGCGCACTGGAACTACAAAGAGGGGACGGCGGACGGCGGGCTGGACAAGAAACTTTACTGGCTCAGGCAAATCCTGGACTGGCAGTCGGAAACCCGGGACAGCAAGGAATTCATCGATGGTCTGAAGACCGACCTGTTCAGCGACGACATCTTTGTCTTCACCCCCAAGGGCGACATCGTCAACCTGCAGCGCGGCGCCACGCCGCTGGATTTTGCCTACCGCATCCATTCGCACGTCGGCAACGCCTGCGTGGGCGCAAAGATCAACGGAAAAATCGTCCCGCTGCAGACAGAGCTGGAGACGGGAGACCGGGTCGAGGTCATGACCTCCGCCAACTCCAGGGGCCCCAGCATGGACTGGCTCAATGTCGTCAAGACCCAGCAGGCCAAGACCAAGATCCGCCAGTTCTTCAAAAAGGAACTGCGCGGGGAAAACGTCCAGAAAGGTCGGGACATGCTGGAGCATGAGGCCAAACGCCGCGGCCTGAAACTGGGGGACCTGACCAAGCCGGAGTATTACGACTCGATCCTGAAGCGCTACTCCTTCCCGGACCTGGAGTCGCTTTACGGCGCGGTCGGCTACGGCGGCATCCCCACAGCCTACGTGATGACCAGGCTGGTGGACGAACAGCGGCGCATCACTGAACTGGCCAACGCCAAAAAGCCGCCTGCCGTTCCTGAACCAAAGGAAATCGTCCACCAGGGCAAACCGACGCACGGCATCTATGTGGAGGGCGGCTCCGGGATGCTGGTGCGCTTTGCCCAGTGCTGCAACCCGGTGCCAGGGGACGAGATCACCGGCTATATCACCAGGGGTCGCGGGGTCACGGTGCACAAGGCCGACTGTCTCAACGTCCTGAACACAGAGCAGGAGCGGATCATTCGCGTCAGCTGGGCGGAAGAGGACGCTGGAAACTTCAACGCAGGGGTGCGCGTCATTGTGTACGACAGCCCGAACATCCTGGGAGAGGTCATGATGTACATCGCCAACCTGGGCACGCCGGTCGCTGCCGGATCCCAGGAAGACGTGAAGAAAGGGCTGCGCACCCTCCACCTGGTCGTCCAGGTATCAAGCTCCGAGCAGGTCAGGTCGGTGCTTTCGCGCCTGCAGAAGCGTTCGGACGTGCTGGAAGCCTACCGCAGCGCGAAATAGAGAAGAATGATTGGGGTACAGACCGATGAGGGCAGTGGTTCAGCGCGTGACGGACGCGCAGGTCAGCGTGGAAGGGGTGTCTGCCGGCAGCATCGGCACCGGGCTTTGCGTGCTTGTCGGGGTGGAAGCAGGCGACAGCGAGAAAGACGCCGTTTACCTTGCCGAGAAGATCGTCAAGCTCAGGATTTTTCCGGATGAAGCGGGAAAAATGAACCGCTCCCTGCTGGATGTGGGCGGCGGGGCGCTGATGGTCAGCCAGTTTACCTTGCTGGGGGACGCCCGGGGCCAGAACAGGCCTGGGTTCACCCTCGCAGAGGAACCGGAACGGGCCAACAGCCTCTTTGAACTGTGCTGCCAAACGGTCCGCGGGCGGGGCGTGCAGACGGCGCAGGGCGTTTTCCGCGCCCATATGCAGGTTGCGCTGACCAATGACGGGCCGGTGACCATCCTGCTGGATTCCAGAAAACTGTTCTGATGGAGGGCCAATTGCGGATCATCACCTTGCCCGTGGGCGAACTGGAAACAAACTGCTACATCCTCTTTGAGGAAGAGCGTGGCGACGCCGTCGTGATCGACCCTGGTGACGAGGGGGTCAGGATCCTTGAAAAACTGGGCGGGCGCGAGGCTGCGGCCGTCCTGCTGACACACGGGCATTTCGACCATACCGGCGCGCTGGCATCTTTTTCACAGATACCCATCTACATCCATGAGATGGACAGCGTCATGCTCAGGGACAGCCATTACAGTTTCGGCCGCGTCGCCGGAGACCATGCGCCCAGGCCTGCCGCCACGCATTTCCTGTGCGAAGGGCAGCGGCTGGAACTGGCGGGCCTGGAGATCACTGTCCTGCACACCCCCGGGCATACCAGGGGGAGCGTTTGTTTCAAGATCGGCAATGAGCTGCTGACCGGCGACACCCTCTTCAAGGGCGACTACGGGCGCACGGACCTGCCAGGGGGCAGCGAGGAACAGATGCGCGCCTCCCTACGGCGCCTGCTCGCGCTGTCCGGCTGCCATGTGCTGCCCGGCCACGGCCCGGATGACCGGATCAGGTGAAGGTCAGGCTGGTCTCCCCGGTGCCTGGGTTTCAGAAGGAACTGCTGGACATCACCGACATTTTCCTCAACAAGACAACGCTTGTGACGGAACCGGACGGGCCGGCAGACCTGAACATCCTGATCAGCGAAAGCGCCAACGGGAACCTCAGGCGCTGCAGCGCCGTGATTTCCGGCTTATTGAGCGCCTCTTTTCTCAACGAGGGCGCCTTGTCTCAGGATCCCCTGGAAGAAAAGCGCCTGCACAAGCGTCAGGAGAAACTGGCGCTTTATCATGCTTTTGTGCAGGCGACCGGGCGGCAGCCGCCCTGGGGCTCTCTGACCGGGGTCCGCCCGACCCGCCTGGTCTATGAGGCGATGGAAGGTGGGCTGGCGCTGGACTCGGCGGTGGGAAGGGTAGAAAAAACTTTTCACCTGAAACCCGAGAAGGCGGCTTTGCTGGGGGAGACCGTCAGGGTCCAGCAGGCCCTTCCGCAAGCGCTCCCTGACGAGGCCGACATCTATATCGGCATCCCCTTCTGCTCAAGCCGCTGCCGCTACTGCAGTTTCCTCAGCCGGGAGGTGGGGGACGGCAGCATCCTGCCGCGCTACACGGAAGCCCTGGGGCGGGAGATCGCCGGGACTGAACGCCTGATGCGGGAACAGGGCCTGAAACCCCGCGCGTTGTATGTCGGCGGCGGCACGCCCACCGCGCTGCCTGAAGACCTGCTGAAGAGGGTGCTGGGGGCCGCGGCCGGGCTTGTCACCAGCTGCTCTGAGGTGACAGTCGAAGCCGGGCGTCCAGACACCATCACCCGCGGGAAACTGGGCATCATCAGGGAATTCGGCGGCACGCGGATCTCCGTCAATCCCCAGACCATGCACGACGGCACGCTGGAGCTGATCGGCCGGCGCCATACCTGGCGGCAGACGGAAGAGGCCTATGCCCTGGCAAGGTCGATGGGCTTCAACGACATCAACATGGACCTGATTGCCGGGCTGCCGGAAGAAACGCCGGACATGTTCTCCATGACGCTGTCCTGCGCGCTGGCCATGCGCCCCGAATCCATCACCGTCCATACCCTCAGCGTCAAGCGCTCCAGCGTCATGCACCGCGAAGGCGATCCCCTGTCCTCAGGCCGCCTGGCGGAGGCGATGCTGGAGGAAGCGCACGGGAGGCTTGCCGGCGCCGGTTACCGGCCCTATTACCTGTACAGGCAGAAGCACATGGCGGGGAACCTGGAAAACGTCGGCTACGCGCTGCCCGGATATGAGTGCCTGTACAACGTCGACATGATGGAGGACAGGACCACCGTCCTGGCGACCGGCGCCGGCGCAGTTTCCAAGCGCGTCTGGCCTGGCGGGAAGCGCATCCTCCGCGCGCCCAACCTCAAGGACGCGGAGGCCTATATCATTAGGGCCGATGAAATGCTGGAGAGAAAAAACGCCCTGATGCAGGGCGTCGGGAAAGGCGTGCGCACAGTTTCAGCCGCGGGGGAGCAGCCTGACGTCCTGTCCCTGGAACTGGAGGACGAGGCTTAGCCGCTGGTCCATCAGCCTTGAATAGATGCGCCGGGTATAGCGCTCCCTGAGGTTCTCAAGCGTCAGGTTGGTGCTGAACACGGTGCTCTTTTTGTGTTCCATACGGTATTCAATCAGGGCGAACAGCTGTTCCAGCGTGATGTTTTCCCACAGCGGCTCCGTGCCCAGGTCGTCGATCAGGAGCAGCGGCACGTCGTAATACGGCTGGTCGACTTCCTCATCCCTCGCGAAATAGGCCTGCCGGATCTGGTTCAGCAGGGCATTGGCATTGAAAGCCAGGGCTTCGACCCCGCGTTCCCTTGCGCGGTTCGCCACCGCCTTGAGCAGATAGGTCTTTCCCAGCCCGCTGGGGCCGTGCAGCAGCAGGTTCAACCTGCCCTCCGGCAGGGCCTCCGCGTAGCGCTCGCAGTGCTTCCTGATGACGTCCATCAGCATGCGCTGCGTCGTGCCGTTCTGGTCCAGCGCGGTTTCGGAAAAAACGTTCAGGTCGAAGCGCTCAAAGCTGGGGCTGTCCGGCCTGTCCTGTTCGCCGCTGAGCAGTTGGTGATACCGCCTGGTCACACATGCGCACAGCGTTTTCGGGACCTCGCCGGTATAGCCGCTGTCCTGGCACAGGGGGCATTGGTAGACCGGGTCAAGGTAATCCTCCGGCAGCCCGTGCTCCGCCAGCAGCCGTTTTATCTCCTCGTTGCGCTGCCGGGTCCTCTCCTGGATGCCCTCGGGCCTGATCCCCTGGATCGCCTGCTGAAGCCCCAGAAGGATATCCTCCCGGCGCTGTGTGTCCAGCTCGGCGATTTTCGGACACAAGCCCCCGGCGCGCGCCATCCTGCGCCGTTCCTCCGCTTCGTTTTGAATCCGTCTGGTCCGGCACTCCTCCAGCGCGGTCAGCAGCAGTTCATTGGCCATGTCCTTCCCTCGCTTCCTTCAGGAGATCCGGGCCGGCGGGAGGCTCCTGGCCGGTTTCATGCCCCTGGTCATAATTCTGGAATCCGACTTTCTTTCCGCGTCTTTCAGGCAGCGCCGTGTTCTGCTTTCTCGCGTCCTCGAGGGTCTTCACCCCGTTTTTCTTCCAGCCGGACAGCACCTTGTCCATGTAGGGCATTTTCTGCCGGCTGGACCGGGCCTGCTCGGCCGCTTCAAGCACCAAAGCCTCGCTGTGCCCCTCGTTCAGCCACGCCCTGCAGCGCATCAGGTCCGCTTCGCCCGGCCTGCCGTCCTGCCCCGCGCGTTCAAACACCTTGAACATCAGCGGCTCGTAGGCTTTCAGATCCTTCAGATGGGCCAGCACCTGGCCCTCTTCCTTCAGCCCCTGCTCATCCCAGGCGAGCAGCTTGGGCTCCAGGTGTTCAAAGGCGCCGCTGCGCGCGCGGACTGATTTCGCGGCCAGCAGGATCATGCCGGGTGAGAATCGTTCCCTCAAGGCCAGATAGGCCGGCAGGACGGAGTACGCGCTGACGTTGAAGATGCCCAGGGTCTCCAGCACCTGCTTGACCTGGGCGGCATCCTCGCTTTCCCTTTTCAGTTGACGCTCCACCTGCCCGGGCTTTGTCCCCGCGCCGCGGCCCTTGAGCCGCTCCAGGATGCTGTTGAGGTAGGTGAAGGAGGGGTTGTTGGCGCTTGCCGTTTCCGCGCAGGCGGCCAGCACGGCCTGGTCGTCAAAGCCCCATTCCTCGGTCCACTTGCGGTACAGCGCCATCTCCGGCTCCGTGGGCAGGCGCCTGATATTGAACTGGGTCAGCACGGCGCGGGCGCCCTGGTGCGTGCGTTTGGAATGGCTGAGGTATTGCTCCGCCTCCTCCGTGGTGGTGATTCCGTCTTCCTTCATCATCACGGCCAGCGGCTGCATGCTCTTAAACGAAAAATGGGCGCCGCGGGTGTCGGCGGCGTGGTTGAGCAGCATCAGCACCACTTCGCGGGGGAGCCCCAGTTCCTGCACCCACTCGTAGGCCAGCGCGATGTCGCCGGAGCGCAGTTTGCGCCGGTCACCGAACTGCGCGAAAACGGCCTCCGAAAAATCGATAAAGGCATGGTCGCCCGCCACCTCGTCCTGGCCGGTCAGCATCCGCTGCCCCAGGTGATGGAACAGGTATCCGGGCGGGCTGTCGCTGACGCGCTCGACCAGCCTGCGGCGTTCCCAGTAGCGAAGCGCTGCAAGCACCTGGCTTTCATCCATGTTCAGCTCATTCGCCATTTCCCTGACGCCAAAATCAGCAGGGCCGTGCTGGCTGTGAAACAGACCGGAAAGATAGACCTTGATCTTGTCGCCGTCGGCGGAGGGCATGAATTCCGTGAAAAAGAGGTTTTCCACTGGCGTCACGCCGAACACGCGGGCCTGCTCGTCAAGCCGGAACATCTTTTTGATCCTTTTTGTCCGTCTCCGGGGGTGTTTTTGGGGCCGCGGGGGCGGCTTTGGCCAGCCTGTTCTGGTGCAGGCGGTAGACCAGGGTGGCCGCCAGCGTAAGCGCCAGGGTGACGCCGAATACGAGCACTGCCAGTTTGTATTCCTGCTGGCCCAGCATACTGCCGCCCAGCGTGGAGGACAGCACGGAAGGGATGCGCGCGATGGTGGTGATCAGCAGGTAGCGGCCAAGATGAACGGGGAACAGCCCGGTCAGGTAGGTCAGCACGTCCTTGGGCGTCCCAGGTATCAGGAAGAGGAGGAAAATCGTCGGGTCGCGCTTTTTCGGGTCCTTGAAGAACTTGATGTCGCCGATCTGTTTGCTGGTAAAGAACAGCCGGACCAGTTTCATGCCCCAGGTGCGAACCGCGAGGATGATGGCGGTGCTGCCGACCGCGGTGCCAAGCAGACAGAGGAACAGGCCGCCCCAGGCCCCGAAGATGAAACCCGCCGCGATCTCAATGGGTTCCCCGGGGATGAACGCGACGATCACCTGCAGCGCCATGATGCCGACCATCAGGGGATACTTCAGGAAGCCGCGTTCCTGCATCCAGGCCATGAAACTGGACCTGTTCCTGATCGCGTCCACCAGCGGGCGCCCGATCAGGAGGGTCAGGGCGACGAGGACCGCGATCACAACGCCAAGGGAAACCAGGCTGATGATCCGTTTCTTCCTCAGCAGCTGCGGGTCTTCCGGGATCTGGTCCCTGTCATTCATCGCTTCACCCTGGTGATCTTCTGTAGATTTGCGTGCCCAGCGCCTGGCGCACGCTGTTCCTGATCTTGTCGTCCAGCCCGGGGGGCGTTCCCTGGCCGCCAGCCCGGATGTGCAGAAAAAACTCGACGGTCCCGCCGTTTCCGGTCACCGGGCTGGGGCAGGCGTCCAGCACCGTCAGTCCGCCGGCGCTGTTGAGATAGTAGATCAGGTCCCTCAGCATCGGTTCGTAGGCGCTCTCGTCCAGCACGCCGCTGCGCCGCGCCAGGGGGTCGTCCACCTCAAACAGCGGCTTGACCAGGGCGATGACGTCGCCTTCCCCGTGGAGGATATCGCGGTATACGGGCATGGCGTCCCGCAGGGACAGATAGCTCAGGTCGCAGGTCGCCAGGCTGGGAACTGGGCTGAGGCATTTTAGGCGGGGGTCGGAGATGTTGGTCTTTTCCAGGTTCACCACCCGGCTGTCCTGCCGCAGGGCCCCCGTCAGCTGGCCGAAGCCGACGTCCACCGCGAACACCAGGCTGGCGCCGTGCTTAAGCAGGCAGTCGGTAAACCCGCCGGTGGACGCGCCCGCGTCCAGGCAGGCCCGGCCTTTGGCCCGGACGCCGAACGCCCGCAGCGCACCTTCCAGCTTCAGCCCGCCTTTGGCGGCGTAGGGGAGGGGCCGCTCCTTCAGCCGGACTCGGTCGTCCGGCCTGATTTTTTGCCCCGGCTTGGCCGGCTGGTCGTTCACCAGCACCCCGCCCGCCATGACCAGGGCGGCGGCGTCTTTAGCGCCGGGGCAGAGCCCGTTCATGACCAGCCAGTCCTTCAGCGGGGGCCTGTTCATGTGGTCTGCATGACGCCTTTGAGCGCGCGCAGCACGCGCCGCTCCATACGGGACACCTGCATCTGGGTCAGATTCATCTTTTTGGCCGACGCCTGCTGGGAGAGCTGGTCCTGGAAGCGCAGCTTGATCAGGTACCGTTCCTCGGCGGACAGGGTCTTCAGCGCGTTGCGCAGGTCCTCGCGCATTTCGAAGTCCTCAAAGCCTTTTTCCGACATCCCCAGGTGGTCGAACACCATCATCCCGGACTCGTCCTGCGCGTCCAGGGAGGACACCTGGGACTTTTCCCGGGAAGCGTGCACGCTGATGACCTGCTCCAGCGTCCAGCCCAGCTGGTCGGCCAGTTCCGGGGCGGTGGGCTCGCGGTGCAACCGCTGGGTCATCTGCTCCAGCACCCGGTCCATCTGCATGCCCTGTTCGCGCAGGCCCCTGGGCGTGCGTACCAGCTGCGCGCGGTCGCGGATGTAGTTGCGCACGGTGCCGGTGATGGTGGGAGTGACGTAGGTCGTAAAACGCAGTCCGCGCCCCGGGTCAAACCCGTTCAGCGCGTTCACCAGCGCCATCGCCGCCACCTGCCGCAGGTCTTCCAGCTCTATCCCGCGGCCTGTGAACCGGGCCGCGATGGCGTTGCACAGGGGCAGCGCGACGCTGACCGCTTCGTCAAGCGCCTCTTTTGACCGCGTCGTCGCATAGCGCATCGCCGCGTTGTGGATATCGTCTGCGTTCATCACTCACTGTGCTCCGATCGGCAGGGACATGCGGACGGTGTAGATGCCGCACTTGTCCCCTTCCAGCTTGACGTCCGTCACCAGGGTGCCGATGATGAGCTGGGCGACCTCCGGGTCCATCATGTCGCAGGCCTGCGCGTCCGGCGCCCTCTGCGCCTCCAGCGTGATGAGGATGTTGCCCTCCTCCATCTTGCAGCTGAGGACGACCCTCTCCACCTGGCGCTCCTGATGGGTCACCAGCTCGAAGGCTTCCTCCACGGCGGTGCGCAGGTCGTCGATCACTTCCATGGAAAGGTTGGCCATTACGCCGACGGCGCCCAGCGAGGTCCGCACAACCAGGGACCATTCGTGATTGGGCGGTACGGTTAGTGTCATTCTGTTCATTTGTTGTTGTTCACCACCTTGACTTGATCTCGGCTCAGGATCGTCAGAAGGTCCGCCCGAGCGTCCAGGGCGTCCCCCACCCACCAGTCCCGGGGGGAGAGCAGCGTCTGCCCTTCTTCTTTCAAATGCAGGAAAACCGGAATGTCGCCCGGCAGCCGCCTGAGCATCTTTTCGCAGGGTTCCATCTGGCTGCGGGCTATCTGTAAGTATAGCTTGACAGGCGAGCCCTTGGCAAGCAGCGCGTCCTCCTCCGGCGTCGCCGGCACCCTTTTTTCTTCCTGCTTCAGCGGCCTGACGGTCTCGACGATCAGGCTGGGCGCGCGGTCCTCGGGCACCGACAGCTTCCCGGTGAACTGGAAGACGCCGTCTTCCTTGATCTGCTCGGACTTCTGCTCCCAGATCCGGGGGAAGAAGAGGCATTCCACCTGCCCCGTCAGGTCTTCCAGCGTGACGAAGGCCATCAGGCCCCCGCTGCGCGTCGCTTTCTGCTTGATTCCCACGACCAGACCGCCCAGTTCGACCATCCGCCCGTCCTCGCTCAGCCCCTTGTCTTCGCGCTCCGCCAGTTCGTCCAGCATGAGGGCCGACCAGCTCAGTTTGTCCAGCTCGTCGGCGTAGGCGTCCAGCGGGTGGCCGGAGATGTACACGCCCGTGACTTCCTTTTCCATCGCCAGCAGCGCGTGCTTGGGGTATTCCCTCAGGTCCGGGTACTTCCGGCTGGTGCCGTCCCCGCCTTCCTCGCGCGCGACGTCAAAGAGGGAGAGCTGGTTTTTGTGGTTGTTCTTCCGGTTTCGCTGGTCGGCGTCCAGCACGCCTTCGTACACCTGCATGCACTGCACCCGGCTGCCGCCCAGGCCGTCAAAGCAGCCGGCCTTGATCAGCGCTTCGCAGGCGCGCTTGTTGACCCTGCCGCTGTCCACGCGGCGGCAGAAGTCGAAGATGTCCAGGTAGCTGCCGCGCTGTTCCCGCTCCTTGATGATGCTCGCCGCGGCTTTCTCGCCCAGGCTCTTGATGGCGTTCAGGCCGAAACGGATGCCTTTTTCGCCGTTTTCCCTGTCCACGTGGAACTGGACCCTGGACTGGTTGATCAGGGGGGGCAGCACCCGGATCCGGTGCCTGCGGCAGAACTGCACATAGGCGGCCACCTTGGTGGCGGCCCCCAGGTAGGAGTTGATCAGCGCCGCCATGAATTCCGCCGGGTAATGGCACTTGAGCCAGGCCGTCCTGACGCACAGCAGGGCGTACGGCGCCGCGTGGGACTTGTTGAAGGCGTAGCTGGCGAAGGCGGTCATCTCGTCGTAGATCGTCTCAGCGGCCCTCTGGGAAACGCCCCTGGCCAGCGCGCCGGGCACCCCCTGGTCTTTGGAGCCGTGGATGAAGATCATCCGCTCCCGCTCCATCACGTCCTTTTTCTTCTTGCTCATCGCGCGGCGGATCTCGTCGCTGCGCCCGTAGCTGAAGCCGGCCAGGTCGCGCACGATCTGCATGACCTGCTCCTGGTAGACCATGCACCCGTAGGTGACCCCCAGGATGGGCTCCAGTTCCGGGGTGGTGTAGCGGATGGTCTCCGGCTGGTGCTTGCCTTTGATAAAGCGGGGGATGGAGGCCATGGGCCCGGGCCGGTAGAGCGAGATGGCCGCGATGATGTCCTCAAACCGCTCCGGCTTCAATTCCGCGATGAAACTGCGCATGCCCGCGCTCTCCAACTGGAACACCCCGTCGGTATCTCCCGTGGACAGCATCCGGTACACTTCCGGGTCGTCGATGGGGATGTCTCCGTCCCTGATCAGTTTCCCGGACTCGCCGATCATCATCAGCGCGTCCCTGATGACCGTCAGCGTGCGCAGGCCCAGGAAGTCGGTCTTCAGCAGGCCCAGCTCGGCGATGTTGCCCATCGCGTACTGGGTGGTGATGACCGCGTCGTTGGTCTGCAGCGGCACGTAATCCGTCAGAGGATTTTCCGTGATCAGCACCCCGGCCGCGTGCGTGGCGGCGTGCCGGGGCATGCCCTCCAGCAGGGCGGCCGTGTCCAGCAGCTTTTTGACCCTGCCGTTCAGTTCCCTGGACTCGCGCAGCTGCGGGTTCGCCTCCAGCGCCTTTTCCAGCGTCATGTTCAGTTCCATCGGCACCATCTTGGCGACCTGGTCGGTCTCCTGGTAGCTGTAGCCCAGCACGCGCCCCACGTCCCGGATGACGCCGCGCGCGGCCATCGTGCCGAAGGTGATGATCTGCGCCACGTGGTCGTGCCCGTATTTGTCGGCCACATAGTCGATGACCTCCTGGCGCCGCTCGTAGCACAGGTCTATGTCCAGGTCCGGCAACGACACGCGTTCGGGGTTGAGGAAGCGCTCGAACAAGAGCTTGTATTTCAGCGGGTCCAGCTGGGTGATGTTAAGGCAGTACGCCACGATGGAACCGGCGCCGCTGCCGCGGCCGGGGCCGACCATGATGTCCTTTTCCCGGGCGTAGCGGATGAAATCCCACACGATCAGGAAATAGTCCACGAAACCCATGCTGATGATGACGTCCAGTTCGTAACGCAGCCGTTCCTTCGCTTCCTCCGGCTCGTCCGGATAACGGGCTTTCAGGCCCTCCCGGCAAAGGCGGACGAGCAGGTCCTGGTTGCTCTCCGGGCTGTCCGAAATGTAATGCGGCAGGTGGTGCTGGCTGAAATCAAAATCCACCCTGCAGCGCTTCGCGATCTCGTCCGTGCGCTCAACGGCGTCCCCCAGGTGGGGAAAGAGCCTGCGCATCTCCTCTTCGCTCTTGACGTAGAGCTCTTCGGTGTCCATCTTCATGCGCTGTTCGTCTTCCAGCGTTTTCCCCGTCTGGATGCACATCAGGACTTCCTGGGCGCGGGCGTCCCCTTGCCTTAGGTAGTGGCAGTCGTTGGTGACGACCAGCGGGATGCCGGTGTCCCCGGACAGCTTCACCAGCTGGGGCAGCACCAGCTTTTCCTCGCGGATGGCGTGGTCCATCAGCTCGATGAAATAATTCCCCTCGCCCATGATGCGCCGCATGTCCAGGGCGTGGGCCTTCGCGTCCTCATAACGCCCTTCCAGCAGCAGCTTGGGCACTTCCCCGGACAGGCAGGCGGACAGGGCGATCAGGCCCTCATGGTGGTCTTCCAGCAGTTTCAGGTCGATGCGCGGCTTGTAGTAAAAGCCCCGGGTGAAGCCCGCGCTGCTCAGCTTCATCAGGTTGCGGTAGCCTTCCATGTTTTCGCACAGCAGGATCAGATGGCTGTATTCGCGGTTGTAGCTGGTCTTTTCCGCCATGTCGGGGCAGAGGTACACCTCGCAGCCGATGACCGGGTGGATGCCGCTCATCTTGCAGGCCTTGTAAAAATCGACCGCGCCGTACAGCGCACCGTGGTCGGTCACCGCGCAGGCGTCCATGCCCAGTTCCTTCAGCCGCTCCATCAGCGGCTCGATCCGGCAGGCGCCGTCCAGCAGGCTGTATTCGGTATGCAGATGCAGGTGCGTAAAAGCCATTCAGACCCTCCTATGCCTTCCATTATACCGGATTTGGCCTTTGTTTTCAATGAAGCG
>CAZJCB010000016.1:0-23105 GCA_964544245.1 uncultured Christensenella sp. | reverse complement strand
CGTAGGCCTTCAGGGCGGCGCTGGCGCCGATGCGGTCGCAGCCCTGGGCGAGGTAGCCCTCGATGGCCTCGCGCGTGCGGATGCCGCCGGCGGCCTTGATCCTGACCTCCGGGGCGATGTGCCGCTTGAACAGGTCGATGTCTTCGGGCTTCGCGCCCGCGGGGCCGAACCCGGTGGACGTCTTGATGTAGTCCGCCCCCGCGTCGCTTACGCAGGCGCACAGCGCGGCCTTCTCTTCGTCCGTCAGGTAACAGGTCTCGATGATGACCTTGAGCAGTTTGCCCCCGCAGGCGGCCTTGACCGCGCGGATCTCCTCAGTGACCAGGTCAAAATCCCCCGCCTTCGCGTCCCCGACATGGATGACCATGTCGATCTCGTCCGCGCCTTCCAGC
This sequence comes from uncultured Christensenella sp., assembly GCA_964544245.1. Classification (GTDB taxonomy): domain Bacteria; phylum Bacillota; class Clostridia; order Christensenellales; family Aristaeellaceae; genus UBA6115. Next base: position 22,713 of record CAZJCB010000016.1, on the reverse strand, counting down.
ACGGCCTGCTGGGCCTCAAACACCTTCACGCGGGTGGTCTGGTAGCCCAGGGGGAAACCGACGACGGTGCACACGCTGAGGCGGTTGCCGTACTTCTCCTTGGCGGCCTTGACGAAACGCGGGGGGATGCAGGCGGAGGCCATGCCGTTATCGACCGCTTCCCGGCAGAGCCGGTCCACGTCGCTCCATTGCGCTTCGGGCTTGAGCAGTGTATGATCGATGTGTGAAAACACAGTTTTTTTGTCCATTGGGTACTCCTTCCGGGCGATTTGCGCCCAGGGCATCATAGCAAAGCGGAGCCCCCTTTTCAAGTCTAGAGGGCTCCCGGGAGGGGTATACATACTGTAACCGGGACTACTTCAGAAAGAGGCGATGACATTGAACATCATATTGGATACCGACCGCTTCTACGGTGGGCCGGACCCCGAAAAGCCCCTGGCGGAGATCACCTTCAAGCGCCTGGAGGGCAAGCGCCTGCTCGTGGACCATACCTTTACGGACCCCAGCCTGCGCGGGCAGGGCATCGCGCGCAAACTGGTGGAGCGCGTCGCGCAGTACGCCCGCGACGGGGGATACAAGTTGCTGGCCACCTGCTCCTACGCCCGCAAAGTGCTCTCCGAAAAGGAATTTGAAGACGTCTACGCCGGCGGAAAAAGCGGCGAAGCGTAAACCGGGCTTCCGCCCGGACGGTCTGATTTTGAAGCTTTGAGAGGAGAACGACCATGAAAACCACCATGACGGCCAAGGACATGCACATCACCCCGGCGATCGAGAACCGCGTGCTCAAGAAGACCCAGACCATGAGCAAATACCTGCGCCAGGATACCGAGATGTTCGTGCGCATGCGGCGCGAAAAGGCCGAGCGGATCGTGGAGATCACAGTGCCCATCAACGGCGTGATGCTGCGCGCGGAGGCGAGCAGCGAGGACAACCTCTTTATGTCCATCGACCGCGCCCTGGCCAAGCTGGAGCGCCAGATCCTCCGGCACCGCACCCGGCTGGACAAGCGCCTGCGCGAGGGGATCGCCGCGGACACGCAGCCCGAGTTCATCGAAGACCTGACCCCCGCCGAGCAGGCGGAGCGCCAGGTGGTCCGCCAGAAGACCTACACCGTGCGCCCCATGAGCCTGGAGGACGCCGTGATGCAGATGGACCTGCTGGGCCACAGCTTCTTTGTCTTTATGGACGTGGACAGCAGCCAGACCCACGTGCTCTACCTGCGCAAGGACGGCAACCTGGGCCTGCTGGTGCCGGAAGTCTGATAATATAAGGATAGTACTGGGGAGCGGCCCGCGGGCCGCTCCCTTTTTGTGACCTTCAGCTCCGGATGGCCGGGAGCAGCTCCGCCGCCGCTTCCAGCAGCGCTTCCCGCCGGTTGTCCAGCCTGCCTGTGAGCACCAGGCGCAGCAGCCTGTCCAGCGCCAGGCCCAGACTTTTGCCCTCCGGATAGCCCAGCGCCTTCAGGTCGTGCCCCGTGACCGCCAGGTCCCGGACGTTCAGGCAGGCGCCTTCGTCCAGCAGGCGGACGGCCTGTTCGTACAGCGCCTGGACCCGGGGGGCCCGCCGGGCGGTTTCGGGCGCGTGCGCGGCGATGTCCGCGCGCTGCAGCAGCAGGAGCTTTTTCCCCGTATCGGGCCCCAGGCGGGACAGCCAGAGCCGCAGGTTGTCCGGGCCCACGCGGTCGTCGTGGTAGCGGACCAGGAGGAGCACCTGCTCCCTCAGCAGCCTGGACTGTTTCAGCCTGCCCAGGGCGCCCGCGGCCAGGCGTTCGCTGATCCCCTGATGGCCCCTGAAATGGGTGGTCCCGTCGGGGTCGTAGGTGACGGCGTGGGGCTTGCCGCTGTCATGGAAGAGGGCCGCCCAGCGCAGCGCCGTATCAGGCGGGGTGCCTTCCAGGGTCAGCAGGGTGTGCTCCCACACGTCATGGCTGTGAAAAGGGGTGCGCTGCGGGGCGTGCAGCATGGGCTCCAGCTCCGGCAGCGCCAGGAAGAGGACGCGGGGATAATCGCGCAGCGCCCGCGCCGCGAAACCGCCCGTCAGGGCGAGGTTGAGCTCCGCCGCCACGCGCTCCGCGGAGACCCGGGATAACCCGGGCGCCTTGTCCATCATCGCGCCCAGGGTGTCTTCCTCGATCTTAAACCCCAGTTGGCAGGAGAAGCGCAGGGCGCGCAGGATGCGCAGCGCGTCTTCCTCAAAGCGTTTCCCCGGCCGCCCCACGGCGCGGATCAGGCCGTCTTCGCAGTCCTGCCGCCCGTTCATCGGGTCCCTCAGCCCGCCCTCCGGGTGCCAGGCCATCGCGTTGACGGTGAAATCCCGGCGCCTGAGGTCTTCCTCCAGGCTGCCGGTAAAGGTGACCCGGTCGGGATGCCGGCCGTCGGAATAGGTCCCGTCGCGCCGGAAGGTCGTCACCTCCACGGGGTGCCCCTGAATGATAAGCGTCAGGGTGCCGTGGCGCAGGCCGGTGTCCAGGGCAGGGTACCCCGCGAAGGCCGCGCGCGTCTCCTCAGGCGTCGCGGCGGTGGCGATGTCGTAATCCCCGGGCTCCCGCCCCAGCACGGCGTCGCGGACGCACCCGCCCACCAGCCACGCCTCGTGGCCGGCGCGGTTGAGCATCTGCAGCGCCGTGAGGGCATGGGGCGGGGGGTTCACGCGCATATCTTTCTCCTGGTCCATGTGGCCCCATTGTAGGGACGGCCGCTTTGCTTGTCAATGAAGGCCGGAGGTGCTACAATTTTACGCAATGGTGAGGGAGACGGGTGCCCCGGGGGCGGTGCTGCGCGCACGGGAGGCGCTGGAAACGGTGACGCCGCTTCTGCGCGACTGCGGCAGGCTGTGCGGCAGCGCCTGCTGCCAGCCGGACAGCGAAGGGCGGGGCGGCATGCTCCTGTTCCCCGGCGAGGAAAGGCTGTACGACCCCCTGCCGGAGGGGTTTTCGATCGGTCAGGATCTCAGCCTGGAAGGCGGCGCGCTGCTGCTGACCTGCCGGGGAGTCTGCGACCGCGCCCGGCGGCCTCTGGCCTGCCGCGTTTTCCCGCTCGCCTTCGGGGAGAGGGACGGGCGCCCGGACGTCAAGTTGGATCCGCGCGCCTGGCCGGTCTGCCCCCTGATGCCCTCTGGGATGACGGGCCTGTCGGAGCGGTTCATAAACGCCGCGCGGCGGGCGGCGGACATCCTGTGGGAAGACCCGGACCAGCGCTCGTTCATCATCTGCCAGCAGGCGTATATCCGGCGCTTTACCGCGGCGCCTTGGAGAGATGGGGGAAGCCTATGATCTGGCATCGCGCGGGCTGCTTCAGGGAAATCAACGACCGGCCCCTCGAGGGGGGCGCCTTGATCTGCGCCGACGCGCTGGAAACGGATCTGAAAAGCTTTTCCGGGCAGGCCCAGTGCGTCTACCTCGACCCGCCGGGCGAAGCCGGGAAGGCGTACCAGTGCAAGATGCGCGTGGGCGAGGCGGGATGGGCCACCAGCAAACAGGCGGTCTACCTGGAGGCCTATGAGGACCTGCCCGGCCCGGGGCGCCGCGCCTATGCCGGTTTCCTCAGGGACCTGCTCCTCCTTTCGCGCGGGCTGCTCAACGACACCGGCTCGGTGTTCCTGCATACGGATTCCCGCACGGTCGCCCAGGCCAGGCCGCTGATGGACGAGGTGTTCGGCGGGGAGAACTTCCGCAACGAGATCGTCTGGAGCTTTCAGACCGGCGGGCGCAGCAAGCGCTATTTCAGCCGGATGCACGACGTTATCCTGTTTTACGCCAAGAGCCCCGCCCATTATTTTGACCTTGGCGGGGTGCCGGCGAAGCGCAAGGAGAGCCTGAACAACCACATGAAGCGGCACGTGGACGACAGGGGCCGGCCCTACCGCAGCATCACCTCCGGGGGCAAGGTGTACGTCTATTACGACGACGAGCCGGTCTACCCGGACGACGTGTGGGCCGACGTCAGCCAGATGCAGCAGAAGGACCCCCAGCGGACCGGTTACCCCGGCCAGAAGCCCCAGGCCCTGCTGGACCGCATCATCCTCTCCACCACGCGCCCTGGGGACCTGGTGGCGGACCTGACCTGCGGGTCCGGGACCGCGCTGGCCTCCGCGGCCGCCAACGACCGCCGCTTCCTGGGCGTGGACCGGAGCGCCTGCGCCTTTTCCGTCTGCCGCAAGCGGCTGGACCCCTACCGGCTGGCCTCCCAGGCGCCTTTGTCCCAGAGCGGGGCGATGCTGGACGCGTCCGTGCAGCCGGGCATCGGGTATTACACCGTCTCCCTCAACGCCTTCATGCTGCCGGAGGAAGACCTGGAGGGGGTCAGGCGCGAACCGGAAGACCTGCGCCTGCGCGGCCTGGACGCGGTGGACCAGTGGTACGCGGGGCTGATGAACAGCGGCGTGTTCACGGCCTACGCCTCCTCCCTGCGGGCCAAGGGGAGCCCCGCCCTCCGCGACAGCCTGGAGGTGCCCCTGCTGCGGGGCACGGTGGCCGTGATGGTCATCGACGTGCTGGGGCGGCGGACCCTTTGGACAGGTTCCTCCGCGGTCTGAGGGGCATATAGTGGGGGCAGCGGCCTGTTTCCCTGAAACTTTTTAATAAAATGTGGCATTTATTACCAATATATGTTATAGTGTTCGAAATTGATGGCGAAGTTGTTACAAAGTTTCGCCAAAGGTTTCGGATTTCATGCGGAGAGGAGTGTCCCGATGGCTTCCGTTGAGGATATCGGCATCGATCTCGGTTCGTCCAATGTGCTCATCAGCGAGCGCGGGAAAGGGATCGTGCTCAATGAGCCCGCCGTGCTGGCGGTCAACCACGACACGCGCAACATCATCAGCATCGGCATGGACGCCTACCACATGATGGGCCGGGAGCCCATCGGCATCTCCGTCGTCCGCCCGCTGCAGAAGGGCACCATCCACGACTTTGACATGCTGAGCATCATGCTCAACTACTTCGTCATGCGCGTGGTGGGCAAGCACCTGTTCAACCGGCCCCGCGCCCTGATGAGCATTTCGGCCACCTCCAACGAGATCGAGAAGCGCCAGCTGATCCTGGGCATGCTGGAGGCCGGCGCCCGGCGCACCCAGATGATCGAGCGCCCCCTGGCCGCGGCCCTGGGCGCGGGCATCCCCGTCAACGAGACGAACGGCCGCATGGTGGCGGACATCGGCGGCGCGACGACGGACATCGCCGTCATCTCCTCCGGCGAGATCATGGCCCGCAGCATCCTGGACACCGCGGGCGACACCTTCACCGACGCGCTCATCCGCTACGTTCGCCTGAAGCACAACCTGCTCATCGGCTGGCGCACCGCGGAAGACCTGAAGAGCGCCATCGGCACCGCGGACATCCAGGAGCAGAACACGCTGACCCTGCCGGTCGCCGGGCGCAACCTGGTGTCCGGCCTGCCCCGTCAGGTGGACATCAGCAGCGAGGAATGCGCGGAGGCGGCTGAAGACCCGCTGCGCGCCATGATCGAGGGCCTGCACAGCGTGATCGAGCGCATCCCGGCGGAACTGGCCAACGACGTGTTTGACGACGGCATCCTGCTTACCGGCGGGGGCGCGCAGATGCGCGGCCTGCGCGAGGTGATCCAGCGCGAGATGGGCATCCCGGTGTTTGTGGCCGAACATCCCCAGGAGTGCATCGCCCTGGGCTGCAGCCTGGTGCTGGAGCGGCCCGGTGAGTATGCCCGGGTGCTGGGCGATGCGCGCAGGAACCGCTGAGCCCGGAAAACCGCGCCCTTGCGGGGGGCTGCCCCATCTGCTATACTGCACCGCAATTGAACAGGCAATCGCGGGGAAAACGGCCCAGCAAGCGAGCGCGGAGGGTGAAAGCGCGCGGGGCCGGCATCCCGCCCCGCGGCCGCGGCCAATCCCCGCCGCCTCCCCGCGTTAAGGGGCAGAGCGGGCGCGTGAGCGCCAAGCAAGGTGGTACCGCGGAAGCAAGCGCCTCCGTCCCTGCGGGGGCGGTTTTATTTTTAGGAGGGAACATGGCGAAACAGGAAAAACAGGAGTTTGTCCAGCACATCACCCCCCGGGAGGAAAATTTCTCCCAGTGGTATACCGACGTGGTCAGGATGGCCGAACTGATGGACTATACGCCGGTGCGCGGCTGCATGGCGCTTAAACCCTACGGCAACCGGATCTGGGAACTGATCCGCGAGGAACTGGACAGGCGGTTCCGCGAGACGGGGCATGAAAACGTGTCCATGCCCATGCTGATCCCCGAATCCCTGCTGCTCAAGGAGGCCGAGCACGTGGAGGGCTTCGCGCCGGAGGTCGCCTGGGTCACCCAGGGGGGCGGCGAGACCCTGCCGGAGCGCCTGGCCATCCGGCCGACGTCGGAGACGATGTTCTGCACCATGTTCAGCCAGTGGGTGCAGTCCTGGCGCGACCTGCCGATGAAATACAACCAGTGGTGCTCGGTGATGCGCTGGGAGAAGACCACGCGGCCCTTCCTGCGCACGGCGGAGTTCTGGTGGCAGGAAGGCCACACCGTCCACGCGACTGCGGAGGAGGCGCAGGAGGAGACCCTCCTGATGCTGGAAGTCTACCGCTCCTTCTGCGAGGACATGCTGTCCATCCCGGTGTTCGCCGGGCAGAAGAGCGACAAGGAAAAGTTCGCCGGCGCACGGGCCACCTATTCGGTGGAGGCCATGATGCAGGACGGCAAGGCGCTGCAGGCCGGCACCACCCACAATTTCGGCACCAACTTCTCCGTGCCGTTCAACATCCAGTACCAGAACAGGGAGGGCGCGCTGGAGTACTGCCACGAGACCAGCTGGGGCATGTCCACCCGCCTCATCGGCGCCATCATCATGGCCCACGGGGACGAGCGCGGGCTCAAGCTGCCCCCGGGCGTGGCGCCTTTTCAGGCGGTGCTCCTGCCCATCGCCGCGCACAAGGGCGGCGTGACCGAGAAGTGCGAAGAAGCGGTTCAGCAGCTCAAGCAGGCCGGCGTCCGGGTGAAACTGGACGACCGGGACAACGTCTCCCCCGGCTGGAAGTTCAACGAGTGGGAACTGAAGGGCGTGCCCCTGCGACTGGAGATCGGGCCCCGCGACATCGAAAAGGGCGTGGCGTCCTATATGCGCCGGGACACCCTGCAAAAGGGCACCCTGCCGCTGGACAGCCTGGCGCAGGGGGTGAAGGCGCTGCTGGAGGACATCCGAAAGGGCATGTTCGACATCGCCGACGCCTTCCGGCTCTCCCGGACAAAGGATGTGTTCAGCATGCAGGAGCTGGGCGAACAGGTGAACCAGGGCTACGCCCGCGCGATGTGGTGCGGGGAGCGCGCCTGCGAGGACAGGATCAAGGACGAGTTTTCCGCCACCAGCCGCAACATGCCCTTTGACCAGGCGCCCATCGCGGAAGACTGCGTGTGCTGCGGGAAAAAAGCCGAAAAGGTGATGTATTTCGCGAAGGCGTACTGAGCCGTATCTAACATAAACGGCATCAGGGGGCGGGCATGAAGACGAGGATCAACCCCAAAAACGGCGACAGGCTCTCCATCCTGGGCTTCGGCTGCATGCGGCTCCCGGAAAAGGACGGGGCCGCCGACGAACAGCGGTCCGTCGCCCTCATCCGCAGGGCGGTGGACGCGGGCGTGAATTATTTTGACACCGCCTACGTCTACCAGAAGGGAAAGAACGAGGCGGTCCTGGGGAAAGCGTTGTCCAATGGGCTGCGCGAAAAGGTCTTCATTGCCACAAAGCTCCCGCCCTACATGGTGCACAGGCTTCAGAGCGCCAAACGCATTTTTGCTTCGCAGCTGGAGCGGCTGCGCACTTCCTATATCGACTATTACCTCCTGCACATGCTGGTGGACAGGGCGATGCTGGACCGGCTGTCCTCCCTGGGCGTGATGGCGTGGCTGGAAGAGCTCAAGGCGGAGGGGACCATCCGCAGCATCGGTTTCTCCTTCCACGGCACCGGGCCCGATTTCCAGGCGCTGCTGAAGGCCTGGCCCTGGGATTTCTGCCAGGTCCAGTACAACTACCTGGACGAAAACAACCAGGCCGGCAGGGCGGGCCTGCTGCTCGCGGAAAGCCTGGGCGTCCCGGTCATCGTGATGGAGCCCCTTCGCGGCGGCAAGCTGGTCACCCATCTGCCGGCGGAGGTGAAGCAGGAATTTGAAACGTTCCGCCCCCTGCGCCCGCCCGCCGAATGGGCGCTGCGCTGGGTGTGGGATCACCCGCAGGTGCACGTCGTGCTCTCCGGCATGAGCGACGAAGCGCAGCTGGAGGAAAACCTCCGGACTGCGGACACCGCCGAGTCGGGCGCCCTGACGGATGCTGAAAAGGACCTGTTCGCGCGGGTGAAGGCCGTCATGCTCCAAAAAACAAAAATCCCCTGCACAGGCTGCGGCTACTGCATGCCCTGTCCACACGGCGTGGACATCCCCGGGTGCTTTTCCATCTACAACGACAAGTACCTCCTCCAGGACAGGACGGCGAGGTTCAACTACCTGCGGAACATGGGCGGCCTGGCGGTAAAACCGTCCAACGCCTCCCTCTGCGCAGCCTGCGGGCAGTGCGAACCCCGCTGCCCGCAGGGCATCCAAATCATCAGGGAACTCGGGGCGGTGAGCCGGGAGATGGAAGGGCCGCTGTACCGCCCGGCCGTATGGCTGGCGAAGAAAGCGCTGAGGATCAAGGCGTGAGCCTTGGACGCCGCGGGCCTGGCCGGCCTCTGCGGGTCACCCTGCTGGGCATCAATTCGCAGTACGTCCATTCCTCCCTGGCGCCCTGGTGCCTGAAGGCGGGGCTTACAGCATACGCCAGGGCGGAGCATAAGGCGGCCGTCGTGGAAGGCACGGTCAACGAGCCGCCGGAAGGGCTGCTGGGGCGCGTCGCCGCCACTGGCCCGGACCTGGTCGGCATCTCCTGTTACATCTGGAACATCAGGACCGTCGCAGCCTTGCTGCCGTCGCTGAAGGCGGCGATGCCGGACTGCGCCATCGTGCTGGGCGGGCCGGAGGTGAGCTTCCGCGCGGAGAGCACGCTCAGGGACTTCCCGGACGCGGATTTCCTCATCGCCGGCGAAGGCGAACAGCCTTTGGCCATGCTGGCGGACGCGCTGTGCGGTCTTGGGGTCCTGGAAACAGTGCCGGGGCTGTGCCGCAGGGAGGGGGACACTGTCATTGCTCAGGCCCCCTGTCAGCATCAGGGCGAATGGCCGACGCCTTACTGCCCGGCGTACTTTGAGGCCCTGGGCGGACGCATCGCCTACGTTGAAACCAGCCGGGGCTGCCCCTATTCCTGCGCCTTCTGCCTGTCGGGGCGGGAGGACAGGCCGCGCTCCCTGCCGCTGGAACGCGCCTATAAAGAAATCCTCCTGCTGGCCAATTCCGGGACTGTGACCGTCAAGTTCATCGACCGCACCTTCAACGCGGAAAGGACGCGGGCGAAGGCCATCCTGCGTTTTATCCTCCATCACGCCGGCCGGGAGATCCCCACGGGCGTCTGTTTCCATTTTGAGATCGCGGGCGACCTGCTGGACGAAGAAACGCTGGAGATCATCAAGTCCTCCCCGCCCGGCCTGTTCCGCTTTGAGATCGGCCTGCAGTCCATGGACGAAAGCGTGCTCAGGGGCGTGCGCCGGTGGACGGACATGGCGCTGCTGAAAGGGAACGTCACCCAACTCATCGCCTCAGGCCGCGCGCGCGTGCACCTGGACCTCATCGCGGGCCTGCCGGGGGAGGACCTGGAAGGCTTTGCCCGTGGCTTTGACGCGGCGTACCGGCTCCGCCCGCAGGAACTGCAGCTGGGCTTCCTCAAACTCCTCCACGGCAGCGCCATGCGGGAGGAGCCGGAACGCTATCCCTGCGCGTTTGACCCCCTGCCGCCCTACGAGGTGCGCGCCACCCCCTGGCTGGGCACGGAAGGCCTGGAAACCCTGCATACCGTGGAGCGCGCGCTGGACAGGCTGCACAACAGCGGGCGCTTCCGGAGCACGCTGGCGTACCTGACGGGCGAGGCCGGCCTGCGGCCCTTCGACCTCTTCCTCCTGCTGGGGCAGGCCATCCGGGAAGGGGAAGAAGGCGGCCGGCCGCTCTCCCTGGACGCGCTGACCGGCCTCGTATACGGATACCTGTCGGCGCGTTTCCCCGGCGAAGCCGCCGCCCTGCGGGACCTGATGCTGAGGGACCGCCTCGCGTCCACGCCCACCAGCGTGCTGCCGGAGTGCCTGAGAGCCCGGGAGCCCCGGCTGCGGGAGGCCAAGCGCGCGCTCTCCCGGCTTTATCCGCGCAAAGCGGGGGTCACGCGCGCCGTCGGATGGCTCTGCGCGGGAAGCGAAACCGGCGTGGTTTTCTGCGACTATGAGCGGAGGGACCCGGTGAGCGGGCTGTATCCGGTGAGGGGCGTCCCCTGGCGCGGACCGGGAAATGGAAAACGGATGAAAAAACATGAAAAAAGTTGAACAGACGGCGTTTCCGGGATATAATCAGGCCAGCGCTTCAAAGACAGGAGAAGGCATCGATGGAACTGACCAGGGGACCCGTCATCACGGCGCAGGCCGCTTCCTACCGCCTGCAGACAGAGGAAGGCCTGCCCCGCGCGAAGGTATGGTCAAGGGACGGGACGCTGCTGGCGGAGCTGTTCCTGCTGTCCTCCGTCCATCAGGACGGCGGGCGCGACGTGAGCGGCCGGGTGTCGGAATGGGAGGTTGAGGAAGGGCCGGGCGGCGTCACCCTTTCTATTCGGGCGGACTCCACCGTGTGGGAGGAAAAAACCTGCTCGCTGACCCTGCTGGAGGACCGCATCGTCTACAGCGTCAGGGTGCGCGGGCAGGGGAGGCTTTTGGACGCTGAACTGCTCAGCGGATACTACACCGGTTCGGTGAAGCGCTGGGGAAACGGGCGGTTCTACTCCCTCTTCCATGCGGACAGCCTGTTCAACCCGGAGCCGGACTGTTCCGAGCATTATCATCATTCCCCTCGGGAGCGCGCGCTGATCGACCTGACGGGCGGCCCGATCGCCGGGCGCGACCACTGGTTCTTCACCCCGCCGCCCTTCTGTTACGTCCTGCGCAGGGGGGCGCAGTGCGTGACGCTGGGCGTCACCGCCGGGCCCGGGGCGCACACGTTTACGGAGTTTGAGTACACCGGCGGCCCCGGGCAGGGGCTGGTCCTGCGCTATGAGGGCTACACCACGGTCGGCGGGACGTACAGCCTGCCGGAAGTGCAGATGATCTTCGGGCAGGACGAATACGAGCTGCTGGGGGAATTCTCCAACATCGAACGCGTGCAGGCCGCCCCTTCGGCGCGCCCGGCCTGGTGGAGCAGGCCCATCGTCTGCGGCTGGGGCGAGCAGTGCGCCCAGGCCCGCGGGGCCGGCAAGCCCGCGCCCGCGCTGGCCACGCAGGCGTTTTATGAAGACCTCTCAGACGCCCTGGACGCCCGGGACCTCCGCCCCGGCATCCTGGTGATCGACGACAAATGGCAGCGCTCCTACGGGCTCAACGACGTCGACACGGACAAATGGCCGGACATGAAGGGCTTCGTCCGTAAAATGCACGGAAAGGGGCGCAGGGTGCTGCTCTGGCTGAAGGCCTGGGACCCGGAGGGCGTGGAGGCGGGACTCTGCATCCGCGACCACCTGGGCGCTCCCCAGGCTGTCGACCCAGGGCATCCAGCCTACCGCAGCCTCTTCCTGGACGCCGCGGCGCGCCTGCTGTCGCCGGAAGGGCTGGACGCCGACGGCTTCAAAATCGACTTTACCGCGCGGATTCCTTCCTGCCCCGGCTGCGTTTCCCACGGGGACGCCTGGGGGCTGGAAATGATGCGTTCCTGGCTGGCCCTGGCGTACGACAGCGCGAAGGCGGCGAAGGGGGACGCGCTGGTGATGTGCCATTGCCCGCACCCCTACCTGGCGGACAAGGTGGACATGATCCGCCTCAACGACGTGAACACCGCCCGGCCTGTCGTCCCCCAGATGACCCACCGGGCGCGGGTGGCCCATGCCGCGCTGCCGGGCGCGCTGATCGACACGGACAACTGGCCGATGCCGGACAAGGCCGCCTGGCTGGAATACGTCAGGGCGCAGCCTGAACTGGGCGTCCCGTCGCTGTATTACCTGCGCCAAATGGACAGCGGCGGGGAGGAGGTCACGGACGCCGACCTGGACGCCGTCCGGGAAGCCTGGAAAACGTGGGAGGAGAAGACCCGTGGATAAGACGCTTTTTATGATCGGCAACGCCCATATCGACCCGGTCTGGCTGTGGCGGTGGGACGACGGGTTCAGTGAGATCCGCGCGACCTTCCGCTCCGCGCTGGAACGGATGAAGGAATACCCGGAATTCGTCTTTACCAGCGGCGCGGCAGCCTTCTACGAGTGGATCGAAAAGAACGACCCGGCGATGTTTGAGGAGATCCGGCTCCGCGTGAAGGAAGGGCGCTGGCAGGTCGTCGGCGGCTGGTGGGTCCAGGCGGACTGCAACGCGCCCTCCGGCGAAAGCTTCGCCCGCCAGGCGCTGATCGCCCAGCGCTATTTCATGGAGAAATTCGGCGTCATGGCGACAACCGGCTACAACGTCGACAGTTTCGGCCATTCGGGTTCCATCCCCAAGATCCTCAGGATGAGCGGGATGGAAAACTACGTGTTCATGCGCCCCGGCGCTCATGAAAAGAGCTATCCCTCCTGGGTGTTCCAGTGGCAGAGCCCGGAGGGGGACGCCGTCACGGCGGCGCGCATCCCCTTTGAGTACTGCACCTGGGGCAGGGAACTGGGCGCGCACGTGAGGCGCTGCGCCGCGGAGATCCGCGACGGGAACGGCCTGATGTGCTTTTACGGCGTGGGCAACCACGGCGGCGGGCCGACCCGGGAAAACCTGGACAGTATCCGCGAGCTGGACGGCAGGGACGGCGTCAGCCTCAGGATGTCCGGCCCGGACGGGTACTTCCGCCAGCTGGACAGGAGCGGGCTGCCGGTGGTCAACGGCGACCTCCTCCACCACGCCAGCGGCTGCTACGCGGCGCATTCGGGCGTCAAGCGCTGGAACCGGCAGGCCGAGAACCGCCTGCTGACGGCTGAGAAATGGTCGCTCGCCGCCCTGGCCCTCCTGGGAAAAGCCTACCCCGGGGAGGAGTACCGCAGGGCCTGGAAAAAGGTGCTGTTCAACCAGTTCCACGACATCCTGGCCGGCAGCAGCATCCGGGAGGCTTATGAGGACACCCGGGAAGACTACGGGTACGCGCTGTCCGTGGGGGCGGAGCACCTCAATGACGCGCTGCAGGCGCTGATGGGGAACATGGACATCCCCTTACTGGAAGGCGCGAGGCATTATGCCGTGTTCAACCCCCAGGGCTTTGAGGCCTTATGCCCCGTGGCGCTGGAAGCCGCCAGCCTGAAAGGGCCCATGGTCTTAAGGGACAGCGCTGGGGAAGAGGTCCCCTTCCAGCTCGGCGCGGCGTCCGCCGCCGCCAACGGCCGCGCGGGGCTGCGCTTCCTGGCGCGAGTGCCCGCGATGGGGTGGGAGGTGTACACCCTGGCCCCGGACGCGCGGGCGCAGGCGCCTGAAGCGGAGCCCGACCTCTCCCTGACGCTGGAGAACAGCCTGGTATCCGCCACCTTTGACGCGGCCGCCGGCGGGCTGGCCAGCCTTGTTTTAAAGGACTCCGGCGTCCAGATCCTGCGCGCGCCCGCCTATGCTTCCATCATCACGGACAGCAGCGACACCTGGTCGCATACCGTGCTGTGTTTCAACCAGGAAGAGGGCAGGATGGCGCTTCGGGACATCCGGGTCACGGCGTCGGGCCCGGTGTTCAAAACCATCCGCGCGGAGTATGCCTACGGCCAGAGCACCCTGGTGCAGGAATACACCCTGTACGTAGGCCTGCCCCAGATCTTCGTCCGCTGCCGGCTGGACTGGCGCGAAAAACAAAAAGTCCTGAAACTGTGCTTGCCCGTTTCGCACCATCACTGCCACGTGACCGCGCAGGCGCCCTTCGGCTTCGCCGACCGGCTGCTGGACGGGCAGGAATACCCCATGCAGGGGTGGGTGGACGTCACCGGCATCGCCCCGGGCGAACACCAGGAACTGTCCGGCCTGGCGGTGCTCAACGACGGCAAGACCTCCTATTCTGCGAAGGCGAGGACGCTGGAGATCACTGCCGCGCGCAGCCCCTACTACGCCAACCACGACCCCTTCGTCGTCAGGGAGGGGATGGATTACCCCCTCATCGACCAGGGCACGCAGGAGTTCACCCTGGCGCTGCTCGCGCACAAAGGCGACACCGCCCGGGGAGGGGTGGACGGGCAGGCGATGCTGCTGGGCGCGCCCTTCCTGGCGCTGCCCGAGAGCGCCCACCCCGGCATGCTGGGGCAGCGCGGCGGCTTCCTTTCGCTGCGCGCGGCGCATACGGTGCTGGACGCGCTGAAGTTGGCGGAGGACGGCACTGAGGAACTGGTCGTCCACCTGCACGAGACCGCCAGAAGGGCGGAAACCGTGGAACTTTCCCTTTCCACCCTTGGCAGAACGGTCAGCCTGGACATGAGGCCCGGCGAGATCCGCGCGCTGCGGATCTCCCTGAAGGACGGGACGGCGAGGGAAGTGGACCTGCTGGAGATGGACCGTCAGTCGCGGTTGAAAGGGGATGAGCAGGGATGAGACTGCTTCCGGACGTATACCAGGTCGCCGGCCCCTCGCTGTCCCACCCCTTTGACGCGGCCGCCTACCTGCTGCCCCTGGAAGACGGCGGGCTGGTGATGATAGACTGTGGAACGCCGCCGGGTACGGAAATAATCAGGGACAACATCCGCGCCCTGGGCTTTGATCCCGATCAGGTGGAGCGGATCCTCGCGACCCACGGCCACTACGACCACGTCGCCGGGGCGGCGGGCTTCCAGGCCGGGCTGTGCCTCCATGAGGCGGACGCGGCGCAGGTTGCGGACGGGGACGATGTGAAAACAGCGGCGTCGCTGCTCTACGGGCAGAAGATGCCGGCGCTGAAGGTTTCCGGAGCCCTCCGGGACGGGGACGCCTTCGCGGTCAGGGCCGGGCGGCTGCGGACCCTGCACACCCCCGGGCATTCTCCGGGCAGCTGCTGCTTTATCCTGGAGCACACGGGAGGGCTGGCCCTGCTGTTCGCGGGGGACACGCTCCACGGCGGCTTCAGCCCGCTCATCGGGTCCAACGAAGCCGCCTGGCGGGATTCCCTGAGGCGGCTGCAGGGGGAAACGCCCGACTGCTATACCTTCGGCCACTGCCCCCCCACGCTGCTGTTTGACGCGCGGGACCGCATCAGCAGCCTGGCGCAGTCCTTCGCGAACTACTACAACCCCTGGTTCAAGGATTTTTACCGCGACTACAAGTATTGACAGGCAGAGGAGGCCGGCCATGCGGACATTCATCGGGCTGGACATCGGCGGGACCAAGTGCGCCGCGCTGCTGGCCGGGGTCGCCGGGGGCATCAGGGTCCTGGACAGGATCCGCTTTGACACCCGGGCGGAGCGCGGCTTTCAGCCGGTGTACGAAGAGCTGTGCGAAAGCGTCGACACGCTGCTCAGGCGCGGCGGGCTGGGGAAGGAAGACGTCACCGCGATCGGCATCAGCTGCGGCGGCCCCCTGGACTCCCGGCGCGGGCTCATCCTCTCCCCGCCCAACCTGCCCGGCTGGGACAGCGTCCCCCTGCCCAGGATGCTGGAGGAACGCTACGGCGTCCCCGCCTTCCTGCAAAACGACGCCAACGCCTGCGCGCTGGTCGAATGGAAACTGGGCGCCGGCCGCGGCAGCGGCAACATGATCTTCCTCACCATGGGCACGGGCATGGGCGCGGGCGTGATCGCCGAGGGCCGCCTGCTCATCGGGCACACGGACATGGGCGGCGAGGTGGGCCACCTTCGCCTGGCTGAGGACGGCCCGGTCGGCTTTGGCAAGGCGGGCTCCTT
The DNA here is from genome assembly GCA_964544245.1 of uncultured Christensenella sp. Classification (GTDB taxonomy): domain Bacteria; phylum Bacillota; class Clostridia; order Christensenellales; family Aristaeellaceae; genus UBA6115. The sequence continues at coordinate 6,835 of CAZJCB010000016.1, read as the reverse complement.
TGAGGGCTATACGAGCGGGGGCGGCATCACCCGCCAGGCGCGGCAGATGACCCGGGAGATGATGGACGCGGGCGTCACGCCGGCGTGGGTGCGGGACGGGCATCCGGAAGAGGAGATCGACACGAAGCTGATGGCGCAATACGCCCTGGCCGGGGACAGGGACGCCCTGGGCCTGTTCGAGTCCGTCGGCGGGATGCTGGGCAAAGGGCTCGCGCTGCTGGTGGACGCTTTCAACCCGGAAGTCATCGTCATCGGCAGCGTATTCGTCCGCTGCGAACAGCTGCTGCGGCCATCAATGGAAAGGGAGCTGCAAAAGGAGGCGCTGGGGCACTCCCTGGCCGGGCTGCGCGTCGTCCCGGCGCAGACGGGAGAGGCTTTGGGGGATTTCGCCTGCGTGATGGCGGCGCTGTACGCGCTGGGCATCGACCCCACGGAGGAGGCCGGCGAGCGGGATGGGCGGGTGCTGGGGCATTATGAGCGGCTGTTCCAGCGCTGCCCGGCGCTTGAAGGCTGCAGGGACGCGGTCATGCGGGCCTACCTGCTGATGAGGGACAGCTACCGGGAGGGCGGTAAGCTGCTCGTCGCGGGCAACGGCGGCAGCTGCGCGGACAGTGAGCACATCGCCGGGGAGCTGATGAAAGGCTTCCTTCTCAGGCGCCCCCTGCCAAAGGGTCAGCTGGAGGCGGTCAAAGCCCTGACCGAAGGCCTGCTCCCCGGCGCGGCGTCCAGGCTGCAGCAGGGGCTGCCCGCCATCGCGCTCACCGGGCATCCGGCGCTGTCCACGGCCGCGGGGAACGACCTGGACCCCCTGCTGCCCTTCGCCCAGCAGGTCATTGGCTACGGCCGCAAGGGGGACGTGTTCCTGGGCATCTCGACCAGCGGGAACGCGAAGAACGTCGCCCTGGCGGCGCAGACGGCCCGCGCGCTGGGCCTTCACACCATCGGCCTGACCGGAGCCCCCGGCGGCCTGCTCAGGGACCTCTGCGACGTCACCATCCCGGCACCGGGCGGCAGCACGGCGGAGGTACAGGAGCATCACCTGCCCGTTTACCATGCCCTCTGCGCGATGCTGGAAGCGAAATTCTTCAGCGAATAGGGAGGCGATGAAGTGAAGGCGCTGCCGGACAAGATCATGCTGGTCACCTACCCGGACAGCCTGGGCGGCGGCCTGAAGGCGCTCAAGGAAGCGCTGGACGGACCGCTTTCCGGCGCAGCGGGCAGCGTGCACATCCTGCCTTTCTTCCCCTCCAGCGGCGACAGGGGCTTTTCGCCCATCACATATGACGAGGTGGAACCGGCATTCGGCACCTGGGACGACATCGGGGCGCTGGCCCGGGAGTACGCCCTCATGTGCGATTTCATGGTCAACCATGTCTCCAGCCGCAGCCGGGAGTACCAGGACTACCTGCGGCTAGGCGAGCGCAGCCCCTCATCCGGGATGTTCATCGATTATGAGGCCTTCTTTGGCGGCGAACCCAGCCCGGAAGAACTGACCGGACTCTACCGCCGCAACGACAACCCGCTGTACGCCGAGGTCACCCTGCCCGGCGGCGCGCGGAAAAGGCTGTGGCGCACCTTCGGGCAGGACCAGATCGACATCGACACGAACAGTCCCGCCGCGCGGGCCTACCTGGCGGACAACCTGAACAAGTTGGCCGGGCGGGGCATCAGCGCCGTGCGGCTGGACGCCTACGGATACATCACCAAGGTGCGCGGCAGCAACTGCTTTTTTGTGGAGCCCCAGGTGTGGGAACTCATCGGCAAACTGGGCCGGATGCTCTCGGGAACGGGCATGGCCCTGCTGCCGGAGGTGCACGACCGATATGAGACGGCGCTGAAGATCGCGCAGCATGGCTATTATACCTATGATTTCGTGCTGCCCCTGCTCATGCTGCACAGCATTCTTTCGGGGACCGCGGAGGGGCTGAAACGCTGGTTCGCCATATGTCCCAGGAAGCAGTTCACGGTGCTGGACACCCACGACGGCATCGGGGTGTTTGACGCAGACGGCATCGTGACCCGCGGGCAGGCGGAGGACGTCATCCGGCGCATCGAGCCCGCCTTGTCCACTTCCTTCAAGCCCCTGGACCCATCGCGGAAAAAGAACTGGCGCTCCTACCAGCTCTACTGCACCTACTATTCGGCGCTGGGCGGGGACGACCGGGCTTACCTTTTGGCCCGCGCCATCCAGTTTTTCGCGCCGGGCATCCCGCAGGTGTACTATGTGGGTATGCTGGCCGGCCGGAACGACCTGGGCTTTGTCCGGGGGGAGGACCACCGCTTCATCAACCGGCATGACTACAGTCGGGAAGAGATCGGAAATGAAATCAGGAGGCCCGTGGTCAGGCGCCTGCTTATGATGATGCGCCTGCGCAACACGCACCCGGGGTTCGCGGGCGAGCTGCAGGTCCTGGACTCGCCCGGCGAAATCCTCCGCCTGGCCCGGGAACACCGGGGGGAGCGCGTCGAATTGCTGGCGGACCTGAAGGGGCGGGACTTCACCCTCTCCTATTCCCGGAACGGGAAAATGATGACCTTTTAAAGGTTCTCAGTCCGGATGACAGCGACGTCGGCCTGGCGCAGCGTGGAAAAGCGCCAGGCATTCGCTTTGCCCACCGGGACGAACACGGCGCTTTCGCCCGGGAACAGCGTCAGGAAGCTGTCCCTGAGCATGGCGTCCCCCTCCTCCGGCTCCCCGTGCAGGAAGGGGCACACGGCGCCGCCCCTGTTCTTTGCGCGGATGCCCTCCTCTCCCCATGAGAACGCAAGGTCCGCGCCGCCCAGTTCCAGCAGGCCCGAAAAAGGGCTGTCTTTCTCATCCAGCTGAGAGAAGCAATAGAGCTGCTCCGCCGCCGGAGAGCCTTCTATTTTGAGCGTCAGGCGGATGAAAAAGAGCCCCAGCGGCTGCTCCCCTATCCTGACAGGGACTTTTAGCCCCATCGCGCAGGCGTCCGCGCGCAGGCTGACCGGGGCTTCGGCCCTGCCCAGCGTTTCCCCGCGGACGTTCCTAATTTCAAGGGCCAGGACGCCCTCCCCGCCCGCCTCCGCGCTGTGGACGAAGGCCTGCAGCTCCCTCTCCGTCCCCGCGGGGTGAAGGAGGCTGCCGTAGCGCAGGGAGACGTCTGTGGGCGCGAAGGATTTTCGGACGGCGTACCAGGCCTGCTTGGGCGCGCAGGGGTACTCCAGCAGGGACGTGCAGGACACGTTGGGGAAGGGTTCGTTGAGCTGCCAGATGATGCTGCCGCAATTGCGGTACTGCCTGCGCCGGTTGGCCTGCACGATGTAGCGCAGCGATTCCGCCTGCATCAGCTGGCTCACCCGGGTCCAGGCGTGCAGCTCCCTCATCTCCCCGAACAGCGGGCGGTCGCGGTAATGCAGCGTTTCCCACCATTCCCCATGGTGGCGCCAGGCGGCGCTGTCTTTCATGGAGGTGACGCGCAGCTCCCCTTCGCCCAGGAAGCGCTTCAGCGCCCGGGGCGAACTCATGCCGTCGGTGCCGAACTCGCTATGCAGCATGCTGTCCGAAGCGTTGTACTTTTCATAGTGCCGGCTCAGCCCCTCATACTGCCAGCCTCCGTGCACGTCATGGCTCTGCCCGGGCGCCTGCGCCACGCCAAAGGAAGGCCCGGAGGGGGAGGAGGGCAGGAACAGCCTCTGGGGGTCCAGTTCCCGGCACAGCGCTCCCAGCATGTGGATGTTGGGGTCCCTTTCCGTGACCGGGAGGCCGTCTTCCCCGGACAGCTCGTTGCCGCCGGACCAGAAGGCCAGGCTGACGTGGTTCCTTCTGCTTTTCAGGGCGCTCCTCGCGTTCCTCTCCAGCAGGCCCAGGAACGCCGGGTCATGGCCGGGCACGTTCTCAATGCCGGAGGAGGACTGGATGAACTCCTGCCAGACGAGGATGCCGTGCTCATCGGCCAGGCGGTAAAAGGCCTCCTTCTCGATGATGCCGCCGCCCCAGACCCGCACCAGGTTCGCGTTCATGTCCTGAAGCATCCGGAACACCTTCTGGTACCACTCGTCCCTTACGTCGCCATAACGCAGGTCCAGCGGCGTCAGGTTGAGCCCTTTGATATAAACGGGCTTCCCGTTGACCACGGGCAGGTAGGGCAGCGCACCCTCCGGCGCCCCCTTGCACCTGCGGAAGGAGAGCGAGCGGACGCCCGCGCGGCCTTCCCATTCGTCCAAAACGGCGCCGTCTGCCGACAGGGAGAGCCGGACAGTATACAGCGGCTGCGCGCCCATGCCGTTGGGCCACCACAGACTGGGCCGGTCGATCGGGATGCGCAGGGCATAGCCGCCTCCCGGCAGAATCGCCTGGAAGGAACGGCTGAAGACAGTCTTTCCATCCAGGACAACCTCCGCCCGCAGCGAATCCGTTGGTCCCCCGGCGCGGGCGGAGACGTTCAGCCAACCCTTCCCGCCGTCATAATCACTCCTCAGGCAGACGTCTTCCAGTTTCGCCCCCCGAAAGGCGTGAAGACCCACGTCCCCCCAGATGCCGGTGTTCACCAGCCTGGCGCAGAAATCCCACTTGTAGCCGAACCGGGCCTTCTGGGAGGAGGTCCTGCTGGTCCAGCCGATCTGCCCCTGTTCCCTGGGCGGGCACTCAAATACCGCCAGCAGGCGGTTTTCCCCGTCAAACGCCAGATGGTCCGTGACGTCATACACCGCCGGCTCGAACATCCCCTCGTGGAAGCCCAGCGGCACACCGTTGAGCAGGATGTGTGCCCGGTCGTCCAGGCCCTCAAAGATCAGCTCGACACGCTGCCCCTTCATCTCTTCCGGGACGGAGAACTTTGTCCGGAATACCCACCAGCGGTGCTCCACCCATTCGCACAGGAGGCTGTTCTGCTCAAAAAAAGGATCCGGGATCAGGCCCGCCCGCTCCAGCGCTTTGTGCACGCCGCCGGGAACGCTGACAGGCAGCCAGGGCGTCACACCCTTCCTGTCCACGGTGCTCTCCACGCTCCTGGTCCACAGCGGCTCGCCCGGCCAGAAACCCTTGACCTCCCAGGCGCAGGCATTCAGCGTGCCGCGCATCCCATCCGCCTCCTTGTGATAGTGTCAGTGAAACGCCGCGCCGCCCTGCCCGGAGTAGAAGGCCCCCAGCGCCCGCTGCAGGGGCAGGTAGCGGTTTTCATACGCCCAGGCGTACCGGCGCGACGATTCGGGATCCGGTTCATGGGAAGCGCTCCATACAAGGGGCGGGAAATCCCGACCGGCTTCCCGTGCGATAAGGCGCGCCGCGCCGTAGAGCGTGCCCTCCCTGCAGGCGGGCACCCTGACCACGAGCCCCAGGGCGTCGGCAAGGGCCTTCAGGTACAAGGGGTGCTCCGTCAGGCCGCCGCTGACGGCCATTTCATTCGCCCGGACCTTCCCCACGTCCATGATCAATCGGGTTTCAAACGCAAGGCCCTGGTATACGGCGCGCAGCAGGTCCCCGCGCGCCGTCCCCGCCGTCAGGCCGATGAAGGCTCCCCTGGCCCCGCTGTCCATGTGGGGCGGGCCGCTGCCGGCCAGATAGGGGAAATAGAGCAGTTCCCCGGGCGCCAGGGCGGACCGCCCGGCTTCCTTTAGGTATTCGCCGAAGCCTTTCCCCCCGTACAGCAAGCTGTTCATCAGCGACACCGAGCCGCCGGAGGACTGGATGGCGCCCAGCACGTGGAGCCCTCCGTCCGGTTCCGGGCCGAAGGACAGCCCGGTCTTCAGGTCCTCTTTGCTGAGTTTACCGCCTGGTTTCTTCGCGGCCAGCACCTGCGCGGTGCCGGCGGAGCAGTACAGGCCGCCCTCTTCAAAGGCCCTTGCCCCGAAGGCGGCGCAGAGGTGGTCGTGCCCGCAGACCGAAACGGAAATGCCGGCGGGGAGCCCCGTTTCAGCGGCGGCTTCTTCCCTCAGAATGCCCTCCGGGCTGCCGCCCGGGAGCACGGCCGGTAAAACGCCAGGGTCCAGCCCCAGGCTCTCTATGAAGGCGGTGTCCCACTCTTTTTTAACGATGTCATAAGCGTAGGTCCGGGCGGCCAGCGTCGGGTCCGTCGCCGGCCTGCCCGTCAGGAGGAAAGCGGTATAGTCGACCGCCCCCAGCCAGAGTGCCCTGTCCGGGGGCAGCCCGGTCTCCTCCAGGAGGGCCAGGACCTTGTATATGCTGTATTTCTGCGCCCCGGGCAACCCGGTGGCCGCATTACGGCCGGCGAAACGGGCGTCGTTCTCCAGCCTCCTGAAGATCCCTTCCGCGCGGCGGTCGAACCAGGGCAGCAGGTCGCTTCGCGGCTTCAGGCCCTCCCTGTCCAGCAGCAGCCCGCCCTCGGCCATCCCGGTGACGCCGACGCCCCGGACGGCTTGGCGCAGCGCCTCGGGAATGCCCCGGATGAGTCGGGCCAGCGACCGGCGGACCGTCTCCGCGGGGACGGTCCTGTTCCCGGCCCCGTCCTGGCGAAGGGGGATGGGCACGCGGCTGACATTGGCCTCTCTCCCGCCCTCATCATATACCCCGGCCTTCCAATGCGTTGAACCGATATCCAGTGCAAGCCACGCCATACCGCTTCCACCCGCTTTGTTGAACTTGATGTCAGCGTACAGTATTCTAGGTTACATGACAAGCGAAACGGATGTAATAAATTGCGGGGCCCCGGAACGGCTCAGGATGGCGCCGGAGTATATTCCGGACGAGGCATCCCAGGATGCCGGGGGAACGGCAGAGTCTGTGCGCGGGGGGCGATGCCCCGGCGAGGGTGATGCGGAACCTGTTCATCGCCCTGATCGTGTTTTAGCACGCGGGTATGACCGGCCCCTACCGGGAAAGAGGCGGAAAATCCCCCACGGGGAAAAAGGCAAGGAT
>CAZJCB010000015.1:16611-23236 GCA_964544245.1 uncultured Christensenella sp. | reverse complement strand
GGGCTATGCGGCTCCCTTTGATTACGATGGTGAGGAGAAGAGCATACAGGTCACGGGACTGGCGGAAGGAGTGACTGTCATTTCTTACTCTGGGAATACCGCAACTATTCCCGGAACGTATACCGCGTCGGTCGTACTGGCCTATGATTCGCTGAATTATGAGCAGCCTGTCGTTGAGGACCTGGTGTGGGAGATTGCTGATCCAACATTATCTGGCGATGCCAACGGTGACGGCGCGGTTGACATCATGGACCTGGTCGCCATCATTGACCATATCGTGTATAGTTCACCTATTGCCTCAGAGTTGAATGCCGATGCCAATAAGGACGGAGAGGTGAACATCATGGACCTGGTATGGATCATCGATTTCATTGTAGGCGGATAACCTGAATAAATTACCTGTTTTCTGTATAACCATCATGAGTGTGGAAAGGCGAGTCAAATGCAGTACGGTTCAAAAATGAAGAGAATCCTGTCGGTCATCATTTGTCTGGTGATGCTGCCGGGAATGATTGACATCATCCCCAATGGCCTGGCTGAGACTGGGCATGAATCGCAGGATACTGAGATTCTCTCGGTGGCACAGGAAGAGCCAACGATAATGCCAGTGCCTGAATCCATTCCAGAGCCGACGCAAGAGGTGGCGCCTGAACCAACGCCTGAACCCACGGCTATACCTACGCCTGAGCCAACGCCTGAGCCAATGCCTGAGTCAACACTGGAGGCAACTGCTGAGCCAACAGCAGAACCAACAGAGGAGCTGACACCAGAACCGACGCCAGAACCGATGCCAGAACCAACAGCAGAACCAACACCGGAACCAACAACGAAACCGACAGTTGAACCAACTACGGAGCCAACGGCAGAGCCAGCACCAGAGCCGGCACCGGAACCAACAGCAGTACCCTCGCCAGAGTTGACGCCGGAACCAACACCAGAACCCACTCCGGAGCCCACACCTGAACCGACCCCGGAGCCCACAGCGGAACTGAGTCCCGAACCCACAGACGAACCAACACCTGATCCGTCTCTCGTACCTATTCCGGAGCCAACAGCGGAGCCGACACCCGAGCCTCTGTTTGATACCGGCTACGCGAAAGTACTGGAAGACCAGACCGAGGTGATGACGGCGGCGAATTCGGCCAGCGATGTCCTGACCCTGCTGTCACGTGATGACGTTGTGTATGTAAGCCGTAGGGTCATCGTCAGCGAAAGCAACCCGGGGAGGGACTGGCTGGAGTGCCATTTTGACACGGAGGAAGGTGTTCAGAAGGGATACATCCGCGCGGAGGATCTCCTGCCGCAGACGGAAGCGGCGGATGAACAGAAGATCATAGAAGATATAAGGCGCAGCGGGAACACCGCGACGTACGAGGGCCACCTGCTGATGGAACTGGACTGTGTCCTGATCAGGGAGCCGGCATTAACCCCGGCGCCGGAGGAGACACCAGTACCCACAGAGGAAACGGTCCCCCCGGCAGAGGGAGAACAAACCCCAGCGCCGACTGACGAAGCCGTTCAAGAGCCTGCGGTGAGCCCTGCTGTGGACCAGGAAATAGGCAGCACTCTGGAGCCTCTTGCGGAGGTGACTGAAGGACCCGCATCAGAATTTGGGAATGAACCCGTGGTGGAACCGTCACCCGAACCATCGGTCGTCCCGGTATCAGATGAGCCGGACACTGGAACATCACCAGAGCCTTCACCTCAACCTGAAAACAAGCTTGTGGAAGAGCCGACGCCGGAGCCGGAAGTGACCGGTGAGCCTTCACAGACAGAAGAACCAGTCGCGGACCCAACACAGGAACCCGGTCAGGAGCCGGAAGAGACCATCGAACCTTCGCAGACTGAAGAGCAGGGTCTAGCGGATGCCCCTGCGGTGACGGAAGAACCTGTCCCTGGCGAGTCCCCTGAAGCGGGCGAAAATCCAGGCGAAAGAGAAGCCACTGAAGAGGACGAGGAGGTATCCCTTTCCGTTCTCTTTGGCATTGAAGAGGGCCAGCCTGAAGAGGAAGAGCCGGTAGTCACGGATGAATCACTGGAACAAAGCGGCGAGCCTGAGCCGGAAACGCTGGATACGACCGATACTCCAGAATCTGCCAGGGACGGAACTGAACTGGGCACGGAGCCTGGGGAAGAATCACCTGACGGCATTTACATCATGGAATCACCCGAGGAACCAGTACTGGAGGAAACACTCCCGGAGGAAACACAACCGGAGCTCATCATCCTGGACGCTTTCCTGCCGCTGGAGGGGACTGGCGAAATCATCCTGGAAGCGGGACAAACGGAGGCCGATGCCGTGTTCCCGGCTGAACTGCGCGGGATGAGCGGGGAAACGGAGCACATCGTGCCCGTGACCTGGGTGCGTGAGGATGGAGGGAGCCTGGCATGGGAGCCTGGGAGCAGTTATGCCTATACACCTGTCCTTCCGGAAGGATACACGCTGGCAGAAGGCCTAGCCCTGCCTTCGTTTATCGTTAGGATCAAGCTGCCGGAGGTCATTATCCTGGACGCTTTCCTGCCGCTGGAGGGGACTGGCGAAATCGTCCTGGACGCGGGACAAACGGAGGCCGATACCGTATTCCCGGCTGAACTGCGCGGGATGAGCGGGGAAGCTGAGCACATTGTCCCCGTGACCTGGGTGCGAGAGGATGGAGGAAGCCTGGCATGGGAGCCGGGGAACAGCTTCAATTACTTCCCGCACTTCCCGGAAGGCTACACGATTGCGGATACAGCGGAGTTGCCCATGGTCACGCTGCGGATCATGTTGCCTGACAGCGTCACCATCCACATAGAGCCTCCAGTAGCAAAAGCCGGAGAACCAGTGACCCTGCGGGCAGAAGTGACCGGGTATGAAGGCGCGACCTTCCAGTGGCAGTGGGCGCCGATCCCCGTGGATGTGCTCAGCATGGCCTTGATCGACGTGGCGCTTGCGCAGGACGAAGAGGGACTCAGCAGAGTCAGCACAGACACCGCGATTCAGATGGGCGACCCGGAAATACTCGCCTGGCAGGATGAGGCGGGTGCGACCGGACTGGAATACCGCTTCACCGCGACGCCGGAAACGATGAACCGCTACTGGCGGCTGGTCATCACGCCGCCGCGGGACGGGGACGCCTCGGGCATCCAGGGACTGCTGGAGTTCATCAAGGGCCTGCTGCTGCCCGGCGCCAGTGCGGAGGATGCGTCAGAGGTCATCGTGGTCGCCGGCGCCGCGTCCTTGCTGAACAGCTACAGCAGGGACGGCGACTGGCTTTTCTTCGTGAACGAGGACGGCTATGCCGTGGTGACAGGGTACGCGGATCCGTCAGCCAGCACCTTGCAGGTTCCTGGCATGCTTGGCGGGCATCAGGTCGTAGAAATCAGCAGGAATGCCTTCACACGCAATCACGGGCTTGGGATCCTGCGGCTGCACGGGAACGTGCAAAGCATCGCTGAAGACGCATTTCAAGGGCTGGAAGGGCTTCGGCTATCGGCATACCACGGCGCGGAGGCGCAGCGGTTCGCGGAACGCAAGGGAATGAATTTCATTACCCTGTCCAATTTTTATTTTACGGATGCTGTGATCGACGGGACGGACATCGACACGTCGACATACACCCTGATCAGTACGTCCCAGATCAAGTTTTCCATACTGGAAGCCCGGCGGTTTCAGGTCGGGAATATCTTCTTCATACCGGCTTCAAGAGGTGCCGGTAAGGCAGGGGAAGCGTATTTGATCACGGGTGTACAGCAGCTGGTCGACGGTGCGCTGTTCAGCATAACCAACCCGAGCCTGGACCAGGTATTCACCCGCATCGTCTTTGATGATCAGAATATTCTGCCCGATTATGACAACATCATTTACTATGTCCCGGGCAGTTCGTCATCTTCGGGCAGCAATGGGTCACCTGAGGTATTGAAAACAGCTGCATCTATATATAAAGAATACCCAATCAAATTCAATGTGAAACTAGGCGATGATGACAGTTGGACTGCGAATTTTACTGCGACAAATACAATGATATTGGATTTCAAGTGTGATTTAAAGTTTCCACAATGGTATTCACCGGGGTTCGAGGTTATAGAATGGTATCATACCTTAACACAATCCAAAAGAATCGAGTTTAAGTTTGAGAAAAAGTATATTAGTAAAACAATTGATAATGACTTTACCGGAAAATTTACTGGAGAAGAACTCGTGTCTCCTACTATAAAAGACATTTATGAAGAAGTGAAACTCGCGAAGATACCTTTTCGTGGATCCATCGTTACCTATTGGGTCGAATTATGGCTGAAATTTGAGATTAAGGGCGGTATCCTTGTATCATATGATATTGTCGAAACAACAGGCGAATATTGGAACGACAGAACTTCACAATTTGTTCCGATAAGTCATAAATCTGATGAAAAGATCAGCGTTGATGCGAAAGCTAGTTTCACTTTGAAATTGGAAGGGAAGTTGTACGCCTCTGTATTGAATTTTTTCGGAATGGAAAAGTTAGGGGAGTTTGCCCGGCTAACTGTGGTTGCTGGATTGCAGGCTGATGTAAAAGTCAAAGCTTCAACCGAAGGAGATGATTTACTAGAACTTGAGATATTTGTCTTTTTTGAGGGGGACATTAAGCTTGGCGTCTTAGGTTTACAGGTTATTAAAATGTACATTGAGGTTGGGCTGTTTAAATATAAAGTACCGATATATAAGATTACATATAACTTAACGCAAGGCACAGTACTGAGTGAGCATGAAGTTTCTTTTGTACTATTTTATATTACAAATGAAGTCGAGTTTAGTCCAATAATGTATACAAAAATGTATATTGCAGACGGCGGTTTGATTACAGAGCCGGTATCTCCAAGCCGCAACGGGTATACTTTTGTAGGATGGTATAAAGATGAGTCTCGTTTGCAAGCATGGGATTTCTCTGCGGATACAGTGACAGCAAATATTATATTATACGCCAAATGGGACTGGCTGGGTGAGGGAACACCGCCGCCCGAGGATTATTATCCTGGTTCTAGTTACATCGCCGGACTTGCTGAGTATGGTGTGGAAACCCTCATTTACCAGGTGGATGGCGACGGCATCATGATTACGGGCAACACGCTGCCTGCGGAGGGCCTGTACAAGGTTGTTATACCGGATGAGATCGAAGGATTGCCGGTAAAGAAGATCGGATCAGGCGCTTTTAGCAACTGCCAAGGTATGCTGGACATCAGCATCACACAAAATGTTGTTTGGATTGATTCATTTGCATTTAAAGGCTGCGATAATCTCAGGAATATCAGGCTACCGCGGAATATAGAGTATCTTGGTCCGTACATCTTTTCATCGCCATACCTGACGAGCATCTTCATCCCAAAAGCTTTAGTATCCGCCAGCCAGACATTCAGATATGCACCAAATCTGCGTGAGGTAATCTTCGAAGATGGAATGCTTGTGATTCCAGCATATATCATGGCTCTTTGCAGTTCGCTTGAGAAGGCGGTCATACCGAAGAGCGTGGTAGCAATTGGCCATGGTGCTTTTTTTGGCTGTGACGAACTGAAAGGCGTGACACTACATGAGGGACTGAAAGAGCTAGGTTCTCGGATATATACAACCCCTTACCTGACAAGTATTTTCATACCAAAGAGCATGGTTATCGTCAATCTGGATGGAAGTTATGGACCATTTTCAGAAGCTCCCAACCTAAGAGAAGTTTTATTTGAGGAAGGGACTCGCGAGATTCCGGCATATCTCATGATGGGATGCGACGCGCTTGAAAAGATCACCATGCCAAAGAGCGTGGAAAAAATCGGGACATATGCTTTTGCACATTGCTTTAGTCTGGAGGACATCAGCCTGCACGACGGACTGAAGGAACTGGGGTCCTACGCTTTCCGTGGTGTTGCGTGGAATCCCGGTAAATGCATTGAAAGCCTGTTTGTGCCAAGGAGCATCGTCTCCGGGGGCGCGGCATTTGGCGACGCCAATGTTCTGGAGGTCGTGTATGAGGAAGGCATCCAGGTCATCCCCTCTGTCGTAGCATACTGCAGGACCCTTCAAAAAGCGGTCATCCCAAAAAGTGTTATCAAAATCCCGGCCCGCGCGTTCAGCGGCTGCGACGAACTGGAGGGGCTCACGCTGCACAGCGGCCTTCAGGAAATCGGGCCATATGCGATATCATCGCGGCATATAGAGAGTTTGTTTGTTCCCAGGACCCTGACGATCGCATATTCTGCGTTTGCCGACATGCCCAATGGCAACATCAGGGAAGTGGTATTCGAAGACGGGATGCGCGAGATTCCCTGGGGAATCATGCAATACTGCCCAACGCTTGAACGGGCGGTCATCCCCCCAAGTGTAGAGAGCATCGGGGATTACGCATTTACAGGGACAGCGCTTTCAAAAGTGATCTGTGTCGAAGGTTCATTTGCCGACAGCTATTTTGCGGACTGGCCGGATGTCACACGCATCTATTATGAGAGCCCCATGCGGCAGGTATCCTTTTACAACAGCATGACCGGCGAATTGCTCGACCAGACCTACGCGGTGGTCGGCGAGCCCGTTCTGCCGCCCATGGTTTCCCCGCCGGACAGCGGGGTCTACCTGGGATGGTTTGCTGACTCGGACTGCACCCAGCCCTGGGATTTCGACACGGGC
>CAZJCB010000015.1:2085-16511 GCA_964544245.1 uncultured Christensenella sp. | reverse complement strand
GGCGCGCTGCGCAGCGCCATCGACCTGAGCGTTGTCCGTGTCGACGAGGGGAACGCATACTATTCGGCTATCGACGGCTGCCTGTACACAGCGGACGGGCAGACGCTGATGGCTTACCCTGCGGGACGCCTTCTCCAACATTTCACGATCCCTGAGGGTACGGTGCGTATCGCTACCCATGCCCTTTCCTGGTGCGGCTACCTGGAACGCGCGAGCCTGCCGGATAGCCTGAGGGAAATCAGCTTTGCCGCCTTTTCCTTCTGCTCGGCGCTCAACCGGGTGGACATGCCGTCCAGCCTTGAGGTGATCAATGAGGACGCCTTCAGGTATTGTCCGTTGGATGAAGGCTTCTACGGCCCGGTCGGCGACAATCCGGCATCCGTGTATGCGTCAGCAAACGACATCGGCTATAACCTGTATAACCTGAGTCTCTATGTGGATGGGTTCCCCTGGTATGTCGATGGATGCCAGGCGGGGACTCAATTGCCTTCTGTAAACGATCCTGAGGATGCGGAAAGGGTTTTCCTGGGATGGCGGCGTGATGGAGACGAGGCGTTCTGGGACATGACCAACTATGTGATGCCGCAGGCGGATCTAGAACTGCACGCGGTGATGGAATACCCCTTCACCCGGGAGGCGGAAGGGGAGGGGCTGCGCCTCCTGTCGTATACCGGGAGCGCAGACCGGGTTCGCGTGCCGGAGGTGATCGACGGCTTGCCCGTCCTCTCGATCGCGCCGGACGCTTTCGCCGGTACTGGAGAAATGATGAGTCTCTATGCCCTGACGGGCAGCCTGACCCTGATTGGGAACGCGGGCAGCGTAACGGAAGCCTTCGCGCTTGCGCAAGGCATCGCCTTTGAGCCGCTGCTGTATACGGTCAGCTTCGTCACCTACGGCGGCAGTTCTGTGCCTGAGCGCCAGGCCGCGAAAGGGAGCCTGCTGGGCGACCTACCGACAAGCGTCCGGGACGAGCATAGCCTGTTAGGTTGGTATAGAGACGCGATTCTGACAGAGCCCTGGGATTTCGCTGCCGACATGATGCCGGCGGAACCACTGACCCTTTACGCTGGATGGGAGCGGATAGACCCGGCGATACTGGATTCCGGCTTTACCTACCGTGAGGAGAACGGGGAGGCCATTGTCACGGGATACAGGGGATACCTGATGCGGCCAGTGCTGCCAACTATCATCAACGGGCTGCCGGTCACGGGCATCGACGAGTTTGCCTTCTACGGCAACAAGACACTGGACGCGCTGGTGATCCCGGAAGGCGTAAGGAGCATCGGGCGCTATGCCTTCGCTGTCTCCGCCATCTCCAGCCTGAGCATCCCGGCCAGCGTGACGGCCATCGGCGAGTACGCGATGATGAACTGCGCCGCACTGGGAGAACTGAGCTTGTCAGGCGGGGTTCCCGAGCTGCCGCGCGGGATGCTGCAGGGCTGTACCGGGCTCCTGTCATTGACGATCCCGGAAGGCGTGACCGGGCTGGGTGAAAACTTCCTGTCAGATTGCATGTTCCTGCTGGAGCTCAGCCTGCCGGAGAGCCTGCTGAGCGTCGGGAAGAGGGCCTTCGCCAACTGTTCAAGCCTCACGACAATTCAAATCCCCTCCGGGGTATGGATGCTGGGCCCCGATGCTTTCAATGGCTGCAGTGCCCTTCAGACAATCGAAGCGGACGCGGCGAGCCCGCACTTCCTGTCCGTTGACGGAGTCCTGTATGACAAGTCCGGCGGCATCCTGCTGCGTTACCCGTCGGGGAAGACGGCGGCCAGTTTCACCGTGCCCGCATCCGTGTGGATGATCGGGGAAGCGGCTTTCCGCGACAGCAGGCTGGAGAGCGTGATGCTGCCAGCCGGACTGCTGGATCTTGGAGTGGACGCTTTCTTTGACAGCCGTAAACTGACGAATATCGTCTGGCCTGATGGTATCTCTCTGTACAGCATCCCGGACGGCGCCTTCCGTTACTGTACGGCCCTTACAAGTATCACGATACCGGAATCGGTCCAGAGCGTTGGCCAGGATGCCTTTTCGGGATGCCTGAAATTGAACGAGCTTTACTTCGGGACACAGGTGGCCCTCATCGACGAGACTGCCCTGCCCGACAACGGCTGGCTGACGCTGTACGGCACTTCAGGAACCTATGTGCAGGAGTTCGCACAAAGCTATTCGCTGCGCTTCGTTGACCCGCAGACGATGGTGCCGGTTCAGGGGATCGTGCTGGACAGGACAGAGATCACGATGAATGAATGGGAAACGACTACTCTGAGCGCAACGCTGAGCCCTGCTGACACGAGCGAGACAGAGGTGGCGTGGTACAGCAGCGATGAATCGGTGGCGTTGGTGGACGAAACGGGTCTGGTGAGCGCGCGGATGAAAGGGGAAGCGCTGATCTTTGCCTTTGCGGCAAACGGCGCGGTTGCGCAATGCCTGGTCAGGGTGGAAAGGCCGGTGGTCATCGCGACAGGCTTGCGGTTTACCCTGGACCAGTACACGGTCATGCAGTATTATGCCCGGCAGCTGGTCGCCCTGTTCACGCCCTACAGCGTGACCGACCGGCGCCTGAGCTGGGCGAGCAGCGATCCGTCCGTCGCGGACGTGAACGCCACGGGGCTGCTGGCGGCGTATACGCCAGGCGAAACGACCATCACAGTCACAGCCCAGGACGGGAGCGGGGTGACGGCAAGCTGCACGGTGTATGTCAAGAGGGATATCACGTCGCTGGTGTTTGGCGACATCGCCCTGCAGACATACACAGGCAGCGCGATAGAGCCGGCATTGACCGTCAGCGACGGCGGCATCACGCTGACGTCTGGCGTGGACTACACGCTCACATACGCTGACAATACAAACGCGGGCACGGCAACAGTCACAGTAACCGGCGTAGGATTCTATTCCGGGGTAAAAGAGTTGACTTTCGCTATTGAAAGGGCAAGTTACGACATGTCCGGCGCTGGATGGGACTATGCGGCTCCCTTTGATTACGACGGTGAGGAAAAGAGCGTACAGGTCACGGGACTGGCGGAAGGAGTGACTGTCATTTCCTACTCAGGGAATACCGCAACCCTTCCCGGAACGTATATCGCATCAGTCGTACTGGCCTATGATTCGTTGAACTATGAAGAGCCGGTCATTGAAGACCTGGTGTGGGAGATTACTGATCCAAAATTGCCTGGCGACGCCAACGGTGACGATTCTGTTGATATTATGGACCTGGTCGCCATCATTGACCACATCGTGTACGGAGCTCCCGTTGTCTCAGAGTTGAATGCCGACGCGAATGAGGATGGAGCAATCGACATCATGGACCTGGTATGGATCATTGACTTCATCGTGGGAAATTGATCATGGAAATCTTGGTTTATTAAAATGCGTAGCTAACCCGGAATTCTGAGGATTTGATAGCCTGGATGGAATCATGTTTGTGCAGTATTACTGTTATATATAGAGTTCATGGAGGAAGAAAAAACGATACTGGAGAAATATCCGGACCCGACTGCTTATATTCAATCCGGCCTCCCCTGGCCGACCGCCAAGAACCGGGAAGCCTGGGAAAGCCTGCCGGAGCGGGAGGCGCTCATCCGGGGGGCGGAGGAGGCGCTGGGGGAAGAAATCCCCCTGCTGACCGCCGCGCAGTTCATGGCTTTCGTGCGGGAGGGGGACCGGCAGCGGTATGAGGCGCCCTATTTCAGGCGGCGGCACCTGCTCATCCGCCTGGCGGTAGGGGAAGCTGCCGAAGGCAAGGGCCGCTTTCTGGGCAGGGCTGTTGACCTGCTGTGGCTGATCGCGGAGGAGACGAGCTGGGTCATCAGCGCGCACAACGTGGACCCGCACCCCGGCGCGCTACGGCGGGAGGACCGCCCCCTGCCGGAGGCGGACGATCCGGTGATCGACCTGTTCGCGGCGCAGACTGCTGCGACGGTGAGCCTGTGCTGCCGCCTGCTGGGGGAGGGGCTGGACGGCGTGAGCACGCAGATCGTCCGGCGGATGCGCCGGGAGGTGGAAGCCCGGGTGATCGGGCCCTTCCTAGCCCGGGAGGACTACTGGTGGATGGGCGTCACCCGGCAGGACCTGAACAACTGGACGCCCTGGATCCTCTCCAACGTGCTGGTCTGCCTGCTGTTTTGGGTGGAAGACCGCGAGCGCCTGGCGCGGGGCATTCGCAAGGCGACGGTCATCCTGGACCGCTGGCTGGCCTGCCTGCCGGAGGACGGGGCGCTAGACGAAGGCGTGGCCTACTGGAACATGGCGGGTGCTTCGCTGCTGGACTGCCTGGAGCTGCTGTACAAAGCCACCGGGACCCTGGTGGACGTGTATGCCGAGCCGAAGATCCGCGCCATCGCTCGCTTTCCGCTGCTGGCCCATATTGACGGGCCCTGGTTCCTGAACTTCGCCGACTGCGACGCGAAGCCCAGGCTGGACTGGGAACGGGTCCGCCGCTATGGAGAGCTGCTGGGGGACGGGGCGCTCATCGCGCTGGGGGAGGAACTGTCGGCGCTTACTCCCTCGCCCTGGCCGATGGACACGCCGGAGATGAGCCGCGTGCTCAACCGCCTGTTCCATACGCCGGGGAAAACGGAGGTGTTCCCTGCGGAAACCGCCCCGGACACTGTCATGCTGCGGGGCATCGGCCTGTGGGCGGCCCGGCGCGGAAGGCTGTACGCCGCGATCAAGGGCGGGCACAACGGGGAAAACCACAACCACAACGACCTGGGCAGTTTCGTCCTGTATCTTGACGGCCGGCCTTCGGTCATCGACGTGGGCAACATGACCTATACCGCCCGAACCTTTTCCGACGGGCGCTATGCCCTGTTCAACACGCGCAGCGCGAACCACAACCTGCCCCTGATCGGCCCCTTTGAGCAGGCGCCGGGCAGGGAGCACGCGGCGGAAACCCTGCGCATGGACCGCGCGGGCGCATCGTTTTCATTGACGAAAGCTTATCCGGAGAGAGCCGGCCTGCTGTCCTTCACGCGGAAAGCGGCGCTGGGCGAGGACGCGCTGGTGATCAGCGACGAGATCACCCTGTCCCGGCCGTTGCCGGTCACCTGGGTGTTCATGCTCAGGGAAGAGCCGGCGCTCACCCCCGGCCTGTGCCGGGCAGGGGCCTTGCGGCTCACCTTTCCGGAGGCGCTCTCCCCGGCGGTGGAAGCGATCGAAGTCACAGACCCGCGCCTGGCGCGCAGTTGGCCCGGCAGCATCTACAGGCTGTGCCTGTGCGCGCCCGAGGCGGTGCGACACAGCACGAGATTCGTTATGGGAGAAAGGAATCAGTAGGCGATCATCGGGATGGTCTCCGGCTTCCGTTCATCCGGTAATAATTCCCCGGCCTGCACCTGGCAGATCGTCCGGTTGCAGCTCCGCACCGCGTCCAGGAAGTCCCCGTGGGGCTTCAGGCAGGCGTCAAACAGGCCGATGTTGTAGTTTTCCCCGTCGAAGCGGCCCAGGGGGAACTGGTCATAGCACTGGAAATAATGGCAGCCCGCGCCCAGGGGGTGGGCGGCCGCGCGCTGGCAGTAATGCCGGTAGGCGATCCCGCGCTCCTTCTGCGAGGTGACGCCCTTGAGCCCTGTGGCCGTCAGGCCCGCGTCCAGCGCGCCGAAATGGAATTCTCCGATGATGACCGGCCGGTCCACCCCCAGGGCGGCGACCCGGTCCAGCATCTCCGTCGGGTCCAGGGTGTAGCAGTTGATGGAGAACACGTCGAAATGTTCCCAGCCGCTGATGACGTCCGGGTGGGAGATCCAGGCCCAGCGCATTCCCAGGTTCATGTGGTCCGGGTCCGCCCGGCGGCAGGCCAGGGAGGGGATGGCCACGTAGCGCTCCAGCATCAGGCGGGAGAAGGCGCGCAGGTCCTCCTCCGCGGCTTTGGACAGGGCGGAGGCCTTCGGGACGGGGCCGCGCAGCGCCTGGAACCCTTCAAACGCCGTTCCCCAGGCGCGGTTGAGGCCCTGGACGTCCCCGTAGCGGCCGGCGAGCCAGCGGAGCAATTCCTCCCGGCAGGCGCTGGGCGCATCTGTCCTGAGCACCTCGTCGGCGATGACCAGCCCGTCCACAAAGGCCCAGGCCGGTTCGTTGCGCAGGAAATATCCGATGAGCCAGGGGTCGCCCCGGTACTTTTCCAGGTCTGTGGCGCAGGCTGCCGCGTCCCGCTCATATTCGGGGGAGAAGACGTCCGGGAAGTCCCGGAAAATCTTCTTTTCTGTCTCCGGGAAGCGCTTCAGGCTGGTCACATATGGCATCCGGCCCAGGGCGCACAGCGCGGGGTCAGACCAGTTGCCCAGGGTGTTCACATTGGCGTCTTTCAGCTGCCGGAGGACCAGGTCCTGCCACCTGTCCCTCCAGCCCGGCCCGAAAGCCCGGTACAGGTTCGCCTGGTGAAAGGAGAACAGCCGGGGGTTTTCCCGCGGCGCCTCGCCCCAGGGCGCCATCCTGGCCCCGTACATCCCCCCGTATGCCGGGTCATCCGTCCCCGGCAGCCAGTCCAGCAGGCTTTCCATCCCGTCCACCCGGCAGTCGGGCGAGACGGTCACGCAGTCCATGCCGGCGCTGAAGAAGGGATGACCCTCCGGGTCCGCGATGTGCCACCGGCCGCTTTTTTTGACCCTTGTGAAGAAACCGCTGCCCTCATCCAGCAGGACGGGGGCGTAACCGCCAAACCGGCTCCATTCCGGCGCGGGCCAGCGGTCCGGCAGCGCGCTCTGCACCGTCAGGGCGGCTTTCAAATCTTCAACGCCTTCTGTTTTACCGGGCCAGCTCCTGCCCTTCAACTGGCCCAGGCTGTCCATCAGCTTCACGTCCGGCAGGGGAAGGGGCGCCGGCGGTTCGTCCGTCAGCCGCAGCCCGGAAAGCCTGACCCGCACGTCGTGGTGGCAGGCGCAGTTCACCAGTTCCGCCCGGGTGATCTCCTCCCGGGCGATCCGCGAGCCGTGGCAAACCGTCTTGAGCATGCCGGGCGGATGGCCGGGGAAGAGGATATGCCCGTCCAGCCAGGCGAGGTCCATCGAGACCCTGGCCGGGAAATCCGGCAGCACGCCGAAGCGGAACAGGAAGCGCGGCGCGGCTTCCCCGGCGAAAAACCTCAGCTCAAAGGCCTGGGAATGCTCCTGCAGCGCCGTGAGGTCGAAGGACAGGAAACGCGGCCCCGGCCCCTTCAGTTCCGGCAGCAGGATGCCGCCCCCGTCCTTTGGCAGCGTGAGGCTGCCGTCTTTTTCCCGGCGGGTGCCCGGCAGGAGGCGCTCAGGCGTGACCTTCAGTTCATCCATCCCGATTTCCCTTCTCCCGTCAGCGGGATCCGCAGTTCGGCCGTTTCCCCAAGCCTCACGGCGCGGAGTTTCATCTCCCCGGGGAGCAGCCCCGCGCGCAGGTAGACGATCAGCCGGCCCTGCCGGGTCCTGCGGGCGCGGCTCGTATAGGGCGTCAGGTCGTCGACGGCGCCGTTCTCGATGCCCAGGATCTCCCCGCCGTCGGCTTCAAAGGCGATCTCCTCGTCGGCGTTAGTGACCGGCCGGCCGGATCCGTCCGCAAGGATAACCTCCACCTGCACGACGGACATCCCGTCGGCGGGCGCGCTCTTTTCTATGGCTTCAAGGCGCAGGCGGGGCGTCCCTTCAGGCGTCGACAGGGTGTCCTCCGCCCTTGTCCCGTCTTCCCAGGTGGCGACTGCGCGCAGCGTGCCTTCCTTATAGGGCAGGGTCCAGCGCGCAGCGCAGTCCTCCCCGACAGATACGGCCCCCAGCGACCTGCCGTTGAGGAACAGTTCGGCCTGGGGGGCGTTGGTATAGCAGGCGGCGCGCTTCGGTTCGCCGGGCGCCCCGTGCCAGCCGAAGGCTTCGTGCCAGACCTGCCCGTCAGCGCTCACCGCCAGGCGGACGGTTTTTTCCCCTGTCCACAGGGCTTTTCGCTGCGCCCACAGCGGCTTCTCAAACCCGGCCGCGTCCAGCAGCCCGGCGGGGGACATGCGCACGGGCCATCCCCGGGCTTCGCCCATGTAGTCGATGCCTGTCCACAGGAACTGCGCGCTGATATGGGGGAGGTGTTTGACCGGCAGCCAGGCCTCCGCGCGGGTGCTGTTTTCACTCCCCAGGATCACCATGCCGGGGTAAAAATGGTGGTCCTCCTCGTAGAGGTGCTCTTTGTAGTTGTAGCCCACGACGTCCAGCGCCTGGGCGTAGCCGGTCCGGTTGGACAGCTCCGGGAAGGCCAGCGCGGCGGTGACCGGGCGGGTGGCGTCATGTGCCCGCACGATGCCGGCCAGCCGCCGGGCGACGGTCGCCAGCCGGCCCGCGTCCGGCTTGTTCGGGTCGTACTTCCGCTCCGCGGCGGGCTTGTTCGTGTCGTTGTTGCCGGTCATGGAGAGGAACAGCGGATGGACGTAGGGGTCGTTGGGGTAGTCGATCTCGTTGCCGATGCTCCAGAGGATGACGCAGGGGTGGTTCCGGTCCCGCCTGACCATGCCGGCCAGGTCGGCTTCGTGCCACTGGGGGAACTCGTCCGCGTAGCCGAAGTGCCTGGGCGGGTACACGTTGTGCCCCTGCCACCACTTGTTCTTGCAGCCCTCCCACTCGTCAAAGGCTTCGTCGATCACCAGGAAGCCCATCCGGTCGCACAGGGTGAGCAGCCCGGGGTCCGGGGGGTTGTGGCTGGTGCGGACGGCGTTGCACCCGGCCTCCTTAAGCTTTTTCAGGCGCCTTTCCCACACGTTGCCCGGCACCGCCGCGCCCAGCGCGCCGGCGTCGTGGTGCAGGCAGACGCCTTTCATCTTCATGTTCCGCCCGTTGAGGAAAAAGCCCTCGTCCGGGTGGAAACGGAAGGTGCGGATGCCGGTCTGAATCCTTACCTCGTCCCGCGCCTCGCCGTTTTCAAGCGCCCGCGCGACCAGCGTGTAAAGGGACGGGCTGTCCGGAGACCAGAGAAGGGGCTTGGTTACCCTCAGCGTCAGCTCGCCTTTCCCGCCCTTGCCGGATGCCCGGGCAGCCTCCCGCCCCTCCGGGTCCAGCAGGAGGAATTGCGCTTCGCCCGGCAGGGAGAGCTCCCAGGAGACGGAAAGCTCCGCTTCGTTTTCATCCGCCGCCTTTGTGGACACGAACACCCCGTATTCCGGGAAGTGCAGGGCGCCGGTGAAGGAGAACTCCACGCCGCGGGTGATGCCCGCGCCCGTGAACCAGCGCGAGTCGGCCAGGTCCGTATGCTCCGCCCGCACCGCCAGCACGTTGTCCCCCGGCGAGAGGAACTCCGTCAGGTCGTGGGAAAAGGTGCTGTAGCCGTAGGGGCGCTTGCCCAGGTAATGGCTGTTGACCCACACCCGCGCGTTTTTGTGGACGCCCAGAAAGGTCACGCGGACGTTTTTGCCCGCCGCCTCTTCCGGCAGCTGGAAGCGCAGCCGGTACCAGCCGACGCCGCCGGGCAGGTAGCCCGTGCCGCTGGAGCAGTCCCGGGAGAACGGCAGGCCCACGGACCAGTCGTGCGGCAGGGTCACCTCCTGCCAGCCGCTGTCGTCCAGGCCCTTGTAGCCTCCGTTTTCCACCTCGCCCAGGTGGAATTTCCAGCCCCTGCTGGCGTTGATCGTCCGTTCCATAATCCCTCCGGCTGTTGCGCTGCTTTGATGAGGGGAAAGCCGCGGCGTTGACGCTTCTCTCCCCTTATTGAACGAATCCGCCTTTTGCGGCGCGCGACAAGGCGGATGGACGGGGTTTTGAGGGCAGGCCCCTGCCGGCGCAAACCGGCAGGGGCCGGGGATACGGGGGGTTATTTCTTGTAGACTGCGTCCAGCTGCCTCTGGATCTCTTCCAGGCAGGTCTCATAGCCGGCGGCCACCAGCTGCGCGCGGAACTCCGCCACGTAAGCCTCCGGGTCTTCAGCCTTGCCAAAGACGATCTGCGGCATATAGGTGTTGTAGATGTTGCTCAGGTTGTCCAGCTCCATGGAGATGTTGAAGGTGTCAAACACGACCTGGCCGAAGGGGTAGTTGATCGCGTTGGCGTATTCTTCCAGCAGCTTGTCATAGGCTGCCCAGTCGTTCTTGGCGTTGCGGACTTCCAGGTCGTCGTTGCGGCCCCACCAGTAGTTGAAGCTGGAGCCGTCCTTGCTGTCGTCCTCATAGCCCGCGGGGCGCTCAAAGTACCCGTCCGCGTTGATGACGTACTGCTGGCCTTCGATGCCCAGGGTGATCAGGCGGTAGATCTCCGGGTCGTTGCGCATCAGGTCATAGACCATCAGGGCGCGCTCCGGGTTCTTGCTCTTGGCGGCGACCGCCATGGCGCCGTGGGTGATGTTCAGCTTGACCAGGTTGTCCATTTCCTTGCCGAACCAGAAGAACTGCATGTCGGCGCCGGGCTGTTTCTCCTCCAGCAGGTGGCGCTGGCCCAGCCAGGTCTGCGTGTGGTGCTGATGAGCGGCGGTGAGGCCTTCCTTCATCTCGTCCATGACGCTGCCGGAATAGTTCAGCACGTCCTCGCGCCAGAAGCCGGCGTCGGACCAGGCTTTCTGGTTCTTGGCGAAGTTGACCAGGTCGTCGCCTTCCAGGTAGTAGCGGGAGAGGGTGTAGGGGTTGTCCTTGGACTCGCCGTAGAACAGGTCGACCGGCAGGCCCTCGATGTAGATGTTGCCGGTGTGGGCGGTCTGCCAGCCGCCGGAGAGCTGCGGGGCGTAGCTGGTGCCGTTGCCGTCCGCGTCCCAGGGGATGACGCCTTCCTTGTTGTCCTTCACGTACTGGAAGTAAGTGCCCAGGTCCGCCCAGGAATTGATCTTTTCCAGGCCGGCTTCGCGGGCCCAGTCGCCGCGGTACATGAAGCCGTGGTTGGTCCACTGCGCGTAGTTGTCTTCCGGCATCAGGAAAATGGTGCCGTCATATTTGCACAGTTCCCAGTTTTCCGGGGGTACGCTCTCCCAGGTCTTGGGGGCGTAGGTCTTGAGCATTTCCTCGGAGAGCGGCAGGAAGGCGCCCTTCTGGCTGTTGGGCCAGGCGTTGAGCCAGTCCGTCGCGGTGCCCACCAGGTCGATGGAGCCGTCCTGTGTGGCCAGGGCCAGGTTGTACTTGGTGGACCAGTCCGTCCACACGATCCACTCAATGGCCAGCTCGGCGTTGACCTTTTCGGTCAGCTTTTCATTGAGCACCTTGAGCACGTCGTTGGTCTTGTTGGTGGGGATGTCGCCCGTCACCAGGTAGGTGATGACGACGTGTTCGGACGTGTCGATTTCGGCCAGCGCGGGGGACAGGCCCAGCGCGAGGGCCAGCACCAGGAACAGGGATACGAGTTTCTTCATGGGGTTCCTCCTTTTGGTTTTTTATCCGTTCAGCTCCGCATCCGCGAAGCGGGATGCCGTGGAAATCAGCCCTTGACCGCGCCCACGGTCAGGCCGGCGACGAAGTATTTCTGCACGAAGGGATACACGAAGATGATGGGCCCGGTGGCCAGCACCGCGGTCGCCATCTTCAGCGTCTCCCCCGGCAGGTCCAGCATCACGATGTTGGCCCCGGCCAGGGAGTTTTTCAGGGAGGCGACCTTGTTGATGATGTTGTACAGGTGGTACTGCAGCGGGTGGTAGGAGACCTGGGAACCCAGGAACAGCGAGGAGAAATACCACTCGTTCCAGTAGCCCAGCGCCAGGAACAGCCCGATGGTGGCCAGCGCGGGCTTCATGGAGGGCAGGATGAGCCGCAGGAAGATGGTGAAGTCGCCCGCGCCGTCGATCTTTCCGGACTCCGTGATCTCATGCGGGATGGCCTTGGTGAAGTTTTTCATCAATACGATGAGCCAGGGGTTCATCATCAAGGGCAGGAGGACCGCCAGGTAATTGTCCTTCAGCCCCAGGGTCTGCACGATCAGCAGGAAAAAGGGGACCAGCCCGGCGGAGAACAGGGAGGTGAAATAGATGTAGAACATGATGGGGTTGCGGAAGGCGAAGTCCCGCCGCTGCAGGGCGTAGCCCGTCATGGCCACGATGAACAGCCCGAAGGTGGTGCCGATGACCGTCATGAGGATGGTGACGGTGTAGGCGCCGATCATCTGCTGGGGCGACTTGAGCAGCAGCCAGTAGGAATAGGTGGAGACCTCAGACGGCCACATCGTGAAGCCGGAGCGGCGGATGGCCGCCTCCGAGCTGAAGGAAGAGGCGAAAATCAGCCAGAAGGGGATGATGCAGCAAATCGCGAAGACCGTCACCAGCACGTAGGTAAACCCGCGGATGACGCGGTCGGAGGAGTCGATGCGGATCTTCTGGTTGATAATCTGTTTTGCGGGCTGGTTCGTCATTTTCTGCCTCCTCTCCTAGAACAGGGAGCTCTCGGCGTCGATCTTCCGGACGATGCCGTTGGCGATGAGCACGATGCCGAAGCCGACCACGCTCTGGAACAGCCCGACGGCGCTGGACTGCGAAAAGTTAAAGCTGTTCATCATCGCGCGGTACACGTAGGTCTCGATGATGTCCGTCGTCGGGAACAGCACGGAGTTGTTGCCCACCAGGTTGTAGAACAGGCCGAAGTTGCCCCGCAGGATGCTGCCGATGGCGAAGAGGAAGAGGATGACCACGGTGGGCCGCAGGCAGGGGAGGGTGATGTAGCGGATGCGCTGGAAACCGTTCGCGCCGTCCACCTTGGCGGCCTCAAACATCGATTCGTCTATGCCGGTGATGGCGGCGAAATAGATGACCGTGCCGTAGCCGGTGGACTGCCACAGGTGCACCAGCACGATGATGAAGGGCCAGGCCGACGCCGTGGAATACAGCTTGGGCATCACGCCGCCCGAGGCGCGCACCAGGGTCGAGAGGAAACCGAAGTCGTAGTTGATCAGGTTGTACACGATCAGCGAAACCAGCACGGGGGAGATGAAGTAGGGCAGGAACATCATCGACTGCGCGGTTTTCTTGTAGCGCCGGCTCCTGACCTCGTTGAGGAGGATGGCGAAGGTGAGCTGCAGGAAATTGCCCAACAGGATGAAGGCCAGGTTGTACAGCACCGTGTGCTTCAGCAGCAGGACCAGCTGGCCGGAGCGGAAGAGGAACTGGAAATTCCGCAAGCCGATGAACTGGCTGGCAAAGATGCCCTTGCCGTAGTCAAAGCGCGTGAAGGCGACGTAGGAGCCCGGCATGGGCATGTAGCTGAAGACGAAAAAGAAGGCGATGGCCGGCAGGCACATCAAAAGGAGGGTCTTGTTGTCCGCGGCCTTCTGGAGGAAGGATTTCTTCCCGCGCAGGTCCCCCCTCACGAGGCCCTTTGCCCCAGTCGTCATGTCTGCCTCACCCCGCTTCCTTGTATTGCAACCGGTTACATTGTTCCGAATGTAAAAATTCTGTCCGATTCACCTGGGATTTTTCAGGCGTCCCCTTGATCTTGTCCGGGTCCTTGAGGTTCGTCGTCGTGCTATAAACTGCTGCTGCGGCGGGTAAAAGTTCAGCGGGCTTCAGGCGCCGGCGGTTCCCGGCCTGTTGATGAAACCCATTTCATGTGCCAATAATATCATGCGGCCGTCGGGTTGTCAATCATTTTTTTCCGGCCGTGCGTCCCGGGGGAGGCTGGACGCCTTGACGGCCAGGCGCACCGGGTGAACCCCTTGGGAGCTTTCGCTGTTGTCCAGGGTTTTTTCAACTGCCAGGCGCACCAGCTGCCTGCCGTATTCCTCATAATCGTAGTCGACGCTTGTCAGCCGGGGCACGCTGAGGTTGGACAGGTAGGAGTTGTCAAAGCCGGCCAGCGCGCAGTCATCCGGCACGCGCAGGCCTTTTTCCAGCCCGCAGCGCAGGGCGCCCGCCGCCACCAGGTCGTTGATGCCGATCACCGCGGTGGGCGGCTCCGGCAGCGACAGCAGGGCGCACATGGCCTGCGCGCCGCATTCCTCGTTGAAATGGCTGACCCCGGCCAGGTAATCCTCGCGGACCGGCAGGGAGAGTTCCCGCATCCCGTCCAGGAAGGCCTGCCGTTTGATGAGGGTGAGGAAAACGTCTGTCCCGGCATAGATGAACGCGATGCGCCGGTGCCCCTGTTCCGCCAGGTGTTGGAGGATCTGGCGCATGCCGTCGGCGTGGTCCAGGCACAGCTGGCTGCAGCGGGGCGTGGTGGTCTGCCCGGCGACGATGACGGGGGTGCGCTGCGCGGTGCGCAGCAGGGTTTCCCCGTAGCGGGCGGGCAGCACGACCCGGTCGATCAGCCCGCCGCAGACCAGGATGGCTTCCACCCGCTGCTCGGCCATTTTTTCCAGAAAGGCGATCTCCAGGTCTTCCTGGGTGAAGGTATTGTTGAGGATGAGGTTGTAACCCATTTCATAGGCTTCCCGCTCGCACGCCATGAAGAGGCTGGAATAGTAGGGGTTGCGCACGTCGGGGACGAGCATGCCCAGCAGCCGGCTGTGCGTCTTGCTCAGCCCCTTGGCCAGGGCGTTGGGACGGAAATTGTACTTGCGGATGAGCTTTTCGACCCGCTCGCGTTTGCCGGC
>CAZJCB010000015.1:0-2075 GCA_964544245.1 uncultured Christensenella sp. | reverse complement strand
ACTGTGGCGCTGCGGGTGATGACCCTGGACACCGTCGCGGCGGAAACATCCGCTTCCCTGGCGATGTCATAGATGGTGACGTTGCGCTTGTCCGTCATGCCGGTCCTTCCGTTCCCTGAGCCGTTTTGGGGTTATTCTGACCTTCAGTGCCATCATACGCCGCCTGATGGACATTTGCAAGCGGTTTCAAAACAAGGGCAGGAAAATGCGCTGTTGGTGAAAGGGACAGGGACATGAAGGAAAGAACAGGCCCCTGAATGGCGGCCTGTGGATTTTTACGGCTGTGGAGATATCGCTGCCGTCCCTGCGGCTTCAGCGCTGCACGCGCCCGGACCCGCTCCCCTTCATCAGGGCTTCGGCTTCGCTCACTGTCACCCGGCTGTAGTCCCCGGGGATGGTGTGCTTCAGGCAGCTCGCGGCGACGGCGAACTCCAGCGCGTCCTTTTTCGTTTCATAACGGTTCAGCCCGTAAATCAGCCCGGCGCTGAAGCTGTCGCCCCCGCCCACGCGGTCCACGATGTCCGTGATGGGGTAGGCGCGGCTCAACAGGAATTCCTCTCCGTCGTACAGGCAGGCCTGCCAGAGGTTATGGTCCGCCGAGACGGACTGGCGCAGGGTGATGGCGACGGTCCGCAGGTTATTATACATGCCCATGGCTTTGCGGGCGATGCCGAGGTAGGCGTCCGGGTCGATCTCGCCCCTGTCCACGTCGTGCCCGCCCGCGGAGATGCCCAGGCTCATCTGGAAATCTTCCTCGTTGGCGATTACCACGTCCACGTGCCGGACGAGTTCCCCCATCACCTCCGGCGCGCTTTTCCCGTATTTCCAGAGGTTTTTGCGGTAGTTGAGGTCGCAGCTGACCTTCAGCCCCGTCGCCTTCGCGGCCTTGACCGCCTCCAGGGAGAGCTCCGCGGCGCTCTGGCTGATGGCCGGCGTGATGCCCGTGATGTGGAACCACTGCGCGTCCCGGAACACGCCCTCCCAGGGGATGCTCCCGGGGCCCGCCTCCGAAATCGCGCTGTGCGCCCGGTCATAGAGCACCTTGCTGGGGCGCTGGTTGCTCCCGGCCTCCAGGTAGTAGACCCCCATCCGGCCGCCGGAGCGGACGATCCCGCCGGTGTCCACGCCGAAACCGCGCAGTTCCCGGACGCAGGCGTCCGTCAGCGCGTTGTCCGGCAGCACCGTCACGAAGGAGGAGGGAAGCCCGAAATTGGCCAGCGACACCGCGACGTTGGCCTCTCCGCCGCCGAAGGTGGCCTCCAGGAGCGGGCTTTGCATCAGGCGTTCATGCCCGGGCGATTTGAGCCGGAGCATGATCTCGCCGAAGGTGACGACTTTCATCCTGTTCATGGCTGTTTCAGCGCCAGGTGCAGCGCGAACCCGGCGATCTCCTCCTTCAGGTAGATGAGCCGGAGCCGGCCGTCCTTCGTGTATTCGGCGCTGCCCTCGTCAAACGCGAAGCCGCGCGATTCCAGGTGCCACTTTGCCCGCGCCGCGCTGCTGCAGGCGATGGCGATGTGCCCGTGGGTGCCGCGCCCCGGCTTTTTCATGATTTCAAAGCCTTCGCCCACAAAGCTGTTCTTTTCGCCCTGGTCGATGACAGGCCAGCCTGTCAAGAGGCTCAGCCTGCCGGCGACATCCATTGCTTGTTTGCTGTCCCTGTTGTTCACGCCGACATGCCGCAGCTCAAAGCCCAGTACCAGGCGCACCGCTTCGCGCGCCAGGCTTTCGATGCGCGCCCAGTCCTTCCGCTCGATCGCGTCGCCCGGCACCATCCAGCTGCCCCCGCAGGCCAGCACCTGGGGGATGGCGAGGTAGTCCTGCAGGTTTTTTTCGCTGATGCCGCCGGTTGGCACGAAACGGACCTCATGGTAGGGGCCCAGCAGCGCCTTGATCATTTTCACCCCGCCCAGCGCTTCCGCAGGGAAGAACTTGACCGCCTTGACGCCCATGCCCAGCGCGGCCTCGATGTCAGACGGCCCCGCGCAGCCGGGCAGGATGGGGTAGCCGTGGTCCAGCGCGTGCCGCAGCACCGCCGGGTTCATGCCGGGGGACACCAGGTAGCCGGCTCCGGC
>CAZJCB010000014.1:0-23447 GCA_964544245.1 uncultured Christensenella sp. | reverse complement strand
AGGACGGCGCGCATATCCGCGCGATCCTCCTGACCTTTTTCTTCCGCTACATGCGAGAGCTGATCACGGAAGGCCATGTGTTCATCGGCATGCCGCCGCTCTACCTCATCAAGTCCGGCGGGAAAGAGATCTACGCCTATGATGACAAAGAGCTCAGCACCCTGCTGCCAAAGGGGAAAAACTACACGCTCCAGCGCTACAAAGGCCTGGGCGAGATGAATCCGGAACAGCTCTGGCAGACCACAATGGACCCGGCGCAGCGAAAGCTGATGCAGGTGACGGTAGAGGACGGCGCGGAGTCCGACCGCCTCATCACCATCCTGATGGGCGACAAAGTCGAGCCCCGCCGCGAATACATCAGCGAGCACGCCAATTTCAACAAACCGGACCTGTTCATGGCCCGGCAGCGCTAAGGAGCATCAATGCCCAGGAAACCGTTTGATGAACGTTTGGACCAGATCATCCAGGCTTCGCTTGAAGAGGTGCTGGACAGGAGCATGATGCCCTATGCGGAGCATGTCATTCTGGAGCGCGCCATCCCGCGCGTGGAAGACGGCCTGAAGCCCGTTCAGCGCCGTATCCTCTATACCATGCTGGAACTGTCACTCTCCCCTGACAAACCGCACCGAAAATGCGCCCGCATCGTGGGGGACTGTCTGGGTAAATACCATCCCCACGGGGACTCTTCCGTCTATGACGCGCTGGTCCGCCTGGCGCAGCCGTTTTCCATGCGCGCCATGCTGGTGGACGGACACGGCAACTTCGGCTCCATCGACGGTGACAGCGCGGCCGCCATGCGCTATACCGAGGCGCGCATGTCCCCCCTGGCGCTTGAAATGCTCCGGGACCTGCAAAAGGATACCGTGCCCTTCCGGCTCAACTTTGATGACACGCTCAAGGAACCGGACCTGCTGCCCTCCCGGTACCCCAATCTGCTGGTCAACGGCGCTTCCGGCATCGCGGTGGGCCTGGCGACCAACATCCCGCCGCACAACCTGCGCGAGGCCTGCGCCGCGGTGATCAGGCTGATCGAACAACCGGACAGCACGCTGGAGGATGTCATGCGGGTGATGCCCGCGCCGGATTTCCCCACCGGCGGCATCCTGCTGGACACAGAAGAAATCAGGACCGCCTATGAGACCGGCCGCGGAAAGCTGACCCTGCGCGCGAAGGTATCCATCGAAGAAGGGCGGGCGGGCAGGCACCTGCTGTGCGTGACGGAAATACCCTATCAGGTCAACAAGGCGCAGATGCTGGAGAAGATCCTGAAGCTGTCGGAGGAGCGCAAAGCCGCGCTGGGCAGCATCTACGATATCCGCGACGAGTCCGACCGCACCGGCCTGCGCGCGGTGATAGAACTGAAGAAAGAAGCCGACCCGCAGGCGGTGCTTTCCTACCTTTACCGATACAGCGACCTGCAGGTAACCTTCGGCGTCAACCTGGTGGCCATCGCGAACGGGAAGCCGGTCCAGATGGGCCTTGTCGAAGCGCTGGCGCATTACATCAGGCACCAGAAGGACGTCGTCACCCGGCGTACCCGCTACGACCTGGAGCAGGCGAAGGGAAAACTGCACATCCTGGAAGGGCTGATCACGTCAGTCGACCACCTGGACGAGGTCATCGCCATCATCCGCGCGTCAAAAAACCCGAAAGAAGCGAAGGAATCGCTCATCGCGCGCTTCGCCTTCAGCGACGCCCAGGCGCAGGCCATCCTGGACCTGCGGCTGCAGCGCCTGACCGGGCTTGAGATCCTGGCGCTGCGCACGGAATACGACAGCACCCTGAAGCTGATCGCGCACCTTGAAGCCATCCTGAAAAGCGAAACCAGGCTGATGCAGGTCATCAAGGCCGAACTGAAAGAGATCGCCGACAAGTATGGAGACGACCGGCGCACCCAGGTCCTCAGGCAGGAAGGGGAAGAGGAAGCGAAGCAGCTTTTCAGCCAGATTCCGGTACCAGAGGAGACCCTCGTCCTGCTGACCCGTGGCGGTCAGCTGCGGCGGATGCACCAGCGCGTTTACGACCGGATGGAGCTGCCGTCCACACCCGGTGAAATGCCGCTGTACACCTTCAACACCATGACGGACCATACGCTGCTTTTCTTTACTCAGGCCGGCAACTGCTATCAGGTTCCCGTGGCGTCGCTGGAAGAGTCCTTCCGGCCCAGGGACCGCGGGACAGTGCTGGCTGGCGTGCTGAACGGGTTTGAAGATGGCGAGGAGTGCGCCGCGGTGCTGGACATGCCTTCCGACGGCCTGGAAAGCCTGCCGGATCTTTTCTTCTTTACGAAAGAGGGCATGGTCAAAAGGACAGCCTTCCCGGAGTATGCGGTACGCCGCGGAAAAGTGGCTGCCATCACCCTTTCCGGGGGTGACGAGCTGATGAACGTCTGCGCCTTGCGCGCGCAGGACGACGTTTATTGCCTCTCAAAATCCGGCATGCTGATCCGTTTCGTCCAGGAAGAAGTCGCCCCCACCGGCCGTGTCACCAGGGGGGTCAGGGGCATCAAGCTCGGTCCGAACGACCGCCTGCTGGCCGCCGGCGGCATTCAGAACGGGGATTTCCTGCTGCTCGTCAGCGAGCGCGGGTACATGAAGCGCGTGCCCGGCGGCATGATCGACGTGCAGCGACGTGCGGGCAAAGGCGTTCACGCCTTCTATTTCAATAAAAACGGCAGCAACGGCAGCTATATCGCCGCAAGCGCCGCGCTCAGTTTCCCCCGGTCTTTCTCTGTGCAGACCGCCCTGGGTCAACTGGTCCCCCTCAACAGCGAGGAGATCGCGCAGCAGAAGCTCACCGAGCGCGGCAAGCCCTACCTGATGGCTGTGATGGACGACGTCGTGACGGGCGTCATCCTGTAAAGCCCGGCGTTTCTTGACACTGCCGGAGGGTGCAAGTAAAATGCTGGCAGAATCTCCGGGGAACCAAAATGGAAACGAGGCTGTGATGCGAGAGTTCAGGTATCTGGTCGACCCGAAGCGGTCCCTGCTCCTGCTTGCCATCACCGGCCTGCTTGTCTGGCTGATGCAGTCAGGTGCTATGCCGGCTGCCACCTATCTAGGCTTTGGCCTTATCCTTTTTCCCTTCCTTCTTATACTCGTCTCGGCCCAGGGCGGCATACTGACAGCCCTGCTTTCAGTCCTGCTCATGCTCCTGGCCGCCGTGAAAGTCTACGGGACAAGCGGCTTGTGGCTTGCGCTCTACCTGCTGCCGATGAGTGTTGCCTTCCTCGTATGCCTCGAGATTCGCCTGCCCTTTTTCAAAACTGCGGGGGCGGTGCTGTCGTCCCTCATCCTCAGCATGATCGCGCTGTTCCTGATATTTCAACGCAAAGCCGGCGGCGACCTTTACGGGGCGCTCGCGCAGTCAGCGATTGACGGGTTGGAGAACTTCCCCGCTCGGGACAACTTGCTGTACACCTTTTGGAAAGGCGGCCTGCTCTCCCACGGGCAGGAAGCGGGCGCGCAGGTCTTCGCGGACGCAGGCTCGGGTTGGACTTTCACGCCCGAGGTGGTCCAGGAGTTTTACAAGCAGATCCAGGTCCGCATCAGCGCGCTGGCTGCTTCCCTGATGCCGGGCATGCTGACCACGTACAGCATCAGCCTGTCCACGCTAGGCCTGGGTTTCGCGGTCCACCTCGGCTCAAAAAGAAATGCCTGCCCGGACCTTGGCATGCCGCCTTTCTCCCTCTGGCACATCCCCAGACCGGTCGGGAAAAAGCTCTGGTTCCTGGCCGCGGGGTACCTGCTGGCGCTCCTGTCCCAAAGCCTGCTGCTGCGTATGGCAGGGCAGATGATGTACAACGTTTTCTTCGCGCTGTACGCGGTGCAGGGACTTTCGGTCCTTGACTACCGGTTCAAGGCACGTGGAATGAGGGCCGG
The DNA here is from genome assembly GCA_964544245.1 of uncultured Christensenella sp. Lineage (GTDB taxonomy): Bacteria > Bacillota > Clostridia > Christensenellales > Aristaeellaceae > UBA6115. Next base: position 19,566 of record CAZJCB010000014.1, on the reverse strand, counting down.
CCTGCGGCTCCTCCTGCTGGCTGCCATATTCGCCCTCCTGCCCCCGCTCGCCATGATGTTCGGACTGTTCGACCAGGCAATGGACAGCCGCAGGCTGCGCCTTGCCCCTGATTCCACAGAAAGCACCTGAAAGGAAGGAACGATATGAAAGTCATCCTGCTTCAAGACGTTCCCGGGACCGGGAAGAAGAACCAGATCCTCAACGTGTCCGACGGCTTCGCGCGCAATTTCCTTTTCCCGAAGAAATGGGCCATGGAAGCGACACCAGGCGCGGTCCGCGAAATCGAGAGACGCGACGAACAGGAGCGGGCCAAAGAAGCCGCCCGCCATCAGGAAGCCGAGGACCTCGCGGCCAGGCTGAAAGGCAAGGTCATCCTGCTGGAGGCGAAGAGCGGTGAAAAGGGCCGGCTGTACGGCAGCGTGACTGGGCAGGAGATCGCGGAAGCCCTGCAGGCCCAGCACGGCATCCAACTGGACAAGCGCAAGATCGAACTGCCTGAACCCATCCGCACCGTTGGCGATTCCGAGGTCACCGTGTCGCTGTATGCCGGCGTCAGGGTCCAGATGACCGTCAGGGTGGCCGCCGTCCGCTGAGCCGAAAACCCTCCAGAAACGACTGACAGGAGAAATTGATGTCTCTATACCCCGCAGGGGATCCAATCCGTGTGCTGCCGCAGAGCCTGGAAGCCGAACGCGCCGTCCTGGGCGCCTCGCTCCAGGACCCGGCGGCGCTGATGCTTGTGATGGAAGCCCTGCAGGCGGAGGATTTTTTCCATCCGCAGCACCAGGTGCTGTTCCGCGCCATGGCACAGCTCTTCTCGCAGGCCCGCAGCGTTGACCTGGTCACCATGGACGTGGAACTGTCCCGCGTAGGCTCGCTGGACGGAATAGGCGGCACGGACTACCTCATTGAGCTCATCCGCTCCGTTCCCACCTCGGCCTATCTGCGCCATTATGTCGAGATCGTGCTGGAGAAATCCACGCTGAGAAAGCTGATATCCGCTTCGGGGGACATATCCAGGGTTTGCTTTGAAGAGCGGATGGGGCTGGACGAAACCCTGCTGTTTGCTGAGAAGTCGATTTTTGACATCGTCATGAAGCGGACGGGCTCCGAACAGCTGACCCCCATCCGTGAGGTAATGAAGAAAACACTCGCCCAGATTGAGGAACTGGTCCGCAACAAAGGCAAGATCGCGGGCGTTCCGACAGGTTTCACGCTGCTGGACCGGCTGCTGACCGGGCTTCACGCGGGCGAGCTGGTCCTGGTCGGGGCCCGTCCCAGCATGGGCAAGACCAGCTTTGCCATGAACATCGCCTCCTACGCCGCAAGACACGGCAAATCCGTCGCGGTCTTCAGCCTGGAAATGCCCAAGGAGCAGATCGCCATGCGCATCCTGTGCGGTGATGCGCGGGTCAATATGCAGTCGGTCCGTTCAGGCGCGCTGAGCAGCAAGGATTGGGAGCGGCTCTCAGCCGCGCTGGGGCCGCTGTCTGAGACAAGGATGTACCTGGACGACAGTTCCTCCCTCACGCCCGCGCAGCTGCGCTCCCGCTGCCGCAGGCAGATGACTGAGCGCGGGCTGGATCTGATCGTGGTGGACTACATGCAGCTTATGAGCGCGGACGGACGGACCGAGAACCGCCAGCTGGAAGTCAGCGAGATTTCCAGGAAGCTGAAGGGCATTGCGCTGGAACTGAAAGTGCCGCTGCTGGCATGCGCCCAGCTGTCCCGCGCCAACGTCAAGCGCACTGGCAGCGTCAAACCGGTGCTCAGCGACCTGCGTGACTCCGGCTCCATCGAACAGGACGCCGACGTGGTCATGTTCCTGCACAGGGCGTGGTATTACAACAAGGAAGACAGCGACCCCAGCGAGGCGGAGGTCATCATCGCCAAGCAGCGCAACGGCCCGCTGGCCACCGTCCCCCTTACCTGGCTGGAGGATTTCACCCTCTTTGAGAACCGTTATGAAGCAACAGGAGCGTACAATGAATCAGACTAAGATCAACGGACTGTCCAAAGATCAGCGTTTCGAAGGCTATTTGATTGTCAAAACTTCAGAGAAGCGGGTCAACAAGAACGGTGACCCCTACCTGGACATCACGCTGTCGGACGATTCGCAGGACATCAACGCCAAGGTCTGGAACAGCGATGAAGTCCCGCCTGCCCCCGGGGCCGTGCTCAAAGTCCGTGCCCTGGTTACGGAATACAACAACCGCCTTCAGATGAAAATCGAAAAGATGCGCGAAGCCGGCGATGAGGATGACGTGGACCTCTCCCAGCTTGTCCCTGCCGCGCCCAGGCCTTCCGGAGAGATGTTCAGGGAGGTCACGGATATCATCCAGGAGATGCAAAACCCTATCCTGAAAGCGATAACGCGAGAAATGATCAGAAGGGCGGAGGAGAAGATCCTCTATTACCCCGCCGCGCAGAGCATGCACCATGCCGAACGCAGCGGGCTTCTGCACCATCTGACGGACATGCTGGCAGCCGCCAAATCCATCTGCGCCTGCTACCCCTACCTGGACCGGGACCTGCTGCTGGCCGGGGTCATCGTGCACGACCTGGGCAAGCTGGATGAGATGGTCGCCAACAAGCTCGGCAGCGTAACGGAATATTCAAAGGAAGGCCTCCTCCTGGGCCATATCGTGACCGGCGTATCCGACATCCGTGACGCTGTGAAGGCTCTGGGCTACATGGCAGAGGACGAATATCCCCTGCTGCTGGCGCACATGATCCTGAGCCACCACGGCATTCCGGAGTACGGCAGCCCCAAACCGCCCATGTTCCCGGAGGCGGAGGTGCTCAACTGGCTGGACCTGCTGGACTCACGGCTCAATGAGATGCGGTCCGCCATCTCGCGCACCAGGCCCGGCGCTTTCAGCGACAAGGTGTTCGCGTTGGACCGCCGGGTGTATCATCCTTTGTACCAGAACGATCCGTATGCAAACGCGGCGGAAGAAACCGTGCCGTTTGAGCCTGACGGGCAGGAGGACAACCTCCCCGAGGCCCCTTCCCCGCGTTTCAGGCGGGAGGACGCTGAACAGGCGTACAACCGCTTCCTGTAGGCATGTTTCCGCAACGCTTGACGGAATACTTCGGAATTGTTACAATAATTTTACGAACCTTCCACGCGGTCCGAAAAACGGAGGTAAATGTATGAAAAAACTATTCCTCATCGGCCTGCTCGCGCTGATTGCTCTTCTGGTCCTTGGTTGTCAGCCGCAGGATACACCCTCCACGGCCCCGACAAACGCACCCGTGCTTACCCAGCAGCCGCCGCTTGAACTGCCGACCGCCACCCCAGCCGTCGAAGGCCTGCCGGAAGGCTATGACCCTTCCTCAGAAGAGGATGCGGACATGCTGCTGACAGACACCGACTTCAGTGAAACCGGGGTAGCCCTGTTCGCGGGCGCCACCCCCATCCCCCTGGACCCGGTGGATCTGCCCACGCCGACGCCCCGGCAGGCGCTTGCCTTCACCTACGCTGCCTATACCGCGGCCAAGCTGGGCCTGACCTTTGAATCCGTTGCCGGCTACACTGTGGACGACAGCCAGACGGACAGCTATGTGCTGACCGAGCCGGCCGAACAGCAGAAAGACAATTATTCGGTCCAGTTCACCTTCACCATCGCCCCGACGACGGCGAATTACAACATCAACAACGTCCGCACCGACCTTCGCGCCTTTACGGCCGACCTGGGCAAAGTGAACTACCAGGAGTGGCGGGTTTCGGAGACCGCTGAGCGCTCGCTGCTGGACAAGCCCGGCTATTACGCCACCTACCGCGGGGTGCAGTATGACGGCACCATCGTACGCGGACGCGTCCACATGGCGCTGCTTGACAACAACCGCCTGCTGACGGTCCACTACACCGGCCCCGGTGAATACAACAGCGACTATACCGATGTCTTTTACCGCATCCGCGAAACGCTGAAAGGGATTTGACCGCCTCTCTGATCAAGCTGCCTGTAGAATGAAACCGCCGGCTTCAGGGCTCCGGCGGTTTTACATATTGGTCAAGCTCGTGGTCATCAGGCGGTTTGATGGTTTCGCTGCTGTCATGCCCTGAAGGCAGGGGCGGCAGCTCCTTCAGGCTGGCCAATCCAAAATGGGCCAGGAACTGGTCCGTCGTTTCATAGAGGATGGGACGCCCCAGCGTTTCCTTCCGTCCCGCATCGCGGATCAGGTTTTTCTGGGTCAGGGACTGCAGGGAATAATCGCACTTGACCCCCCGTACGGCTTCGACCTCCTGGCGCGTCACAGGCTGCCGGTATGCGACAACAGCCAGCGTTTCCAGCGCGGATTGGGAAAGGGACTGCCGCTGCGACGGCTGCAGAACGCGTTCGACGTACGGCGCGTAATCCGCCTGGCTGACCATCTGGACCTGGTTTGCGAAGCGTTTGATCTGAAGCCCGCGGATGCTGCGGGTGTACTCCTCCTCCAGCAGACTGACTGCCTGCCCTATCTCCTCCGCCGGCGTTTCAAGCGCCTCCGCAAGGCGGTCAAGGGACACTGCCTCACCGCAGACAAAGAGGATGGACTCAATGATCCCGCTCAGCCGCTCATTTCCCACGCGCCGTCCCCTCCCTTCTGCCCCGGTTCAGGATGATGTCTTCCCCGGCTTTTTCCTGCCACGCGCTCAACCGGCCTTGTTTGAGCAGTTCCAGCAAGGCGAGGAACAGCGTGACCACCTCGTCGCGGCTGGGCTTCCCGCTGAGCAGTTCGGAAAAGCTGAGGCTGCCCCTGCGTGTCCTGCGCAGAATATTGGCCATGCATTTTGGCACAGAGTATTGCTCAAGCATGATGAGGCTGGGTTTCTCAGCCTCATCCTCCACTTTATCAACCAACCTGGCGCTGATCCTGGAGAAAGCGTGAATCAATCCTTCCAGCGTCAGCCCTTCCAGTTCATAATTGACCGGCGGCAGTGGGAACTCGTCGGGCAGTTTTGAGAACATCCGTGAAGCTGCCTGTTCAAACCCCTGCATCTGGGACGCGATCTGCTGAAAGCGCGCATACTCCTCCAATTGGCGGATCAGCAACTCTTCCGGGTTGTCTTCCTCAGGCTCCGGCGGGGCCGGCAGCATGGAACGGCTCTTGATGAACAGCAGGGTCGCGGCCATGCTGATAAACTCGCTGGCCTCCTCCATGTCCATGAGGCCGGCGTCCCTGAGAACGGCAACATACTGGTCCGTCACCTGGGAAACGAAGATATCCCTGATGTCGATTTTTGCGCTGCCAATCAGGTGAAGCAGCAGGTCCAGCGGGCCCTTGAAGGATTGCAGTTCAAAAACAAGTTCCATGCTATACCGGGAATACCCCCAGCAGCAAGGGAAGGACAGCGCCCTGCACAGCATAGATCGCGGCGCTGATCCATCTGCCCACGAAGTCCGTCGTAAACAAGAGGAACAGGAGCGCCAGGTGCGCGAAACGGAAGGCTTTGCCGCTGATATTGAGCCTGCCCTTGAAGAGGATGTCATTGACTACGTGAAAGCCGTCCAGCGGCGGGATGGGCAACAGGTTGAACAACCCCATGCCGATATTGACCATGGAAAGCTGGAAAAGGAAGCGCTGGAGATGGATCAGCCAGGGTGTTCTCAGCAGGAAAGCCAGCGCCTGGTCATTTTGGGGATATAGCTGTATCATAAATCCCTGCTGCCCGAAATTCAGGAAGAACTCCGCGCCGTAAGCCGCCAATGCTTCCGGCTGGTACAGCGCGCGGCTGATCAGGATACTGAAGAGAGAAGCTGTCAGGAAGAGGATAAAGTTGCTGGTTACGCCAGCCAGCGACACTTTCAGGTCATCCCAACGCCCATTGCGGAAGCAGGCCGGATTGACCGGGACAGGCTTTGCCCAGCCAATTCCCATCAAAAACATGCTGACGGTGCCCACCAGGTCCAGGTGCCTCAACGGATTCAGGGAAAGTCGGCCCATATCCCGTGCGGTGGTATCGCCGCATTTCAGCGCGATGTAACCGTGCGCCAGTTCATGCAGGCTCAACGCCAGCAGGACTGCGGGCGCCCGGTAGAGCATGAAGCTCAGGAAACCCCGGGGGTCCTCCTGCAGCCAGTTCAGCAAATCAGGCCGTACCCTTCTTCATGCCCGCTACAGCCGCGATTTTTGCCTTCACCCTTGCCAGCGCTTCCTCCGCCATCTCCCGGTTGACATGGTTGAGCGGAGAGAAGTTTCCGGCGAGCGCGGTTTCCAGTTTCTCGGCGGCGTCCTCGAATTTCCCTTCCTCCTCATCGTAGGCAGAGAGGAAATAGAGCGTGTCGATCTGCTGCGGTTTTTCCTGAAGCGCTTTGAGGAAGTACGGCTTGGCCTTTTCCCTGTCGTTGAGCAAACGGAAATACACCTGCCCCAGGTTGTCCAGCGTGATGGGGTCGCTGTCATCGTACCCATACGCTTCCAGATTGTAGGCCAGGGCTCTGTCCGCGTCCCCCGCTTCGATGTAGAGGAAACCGAGGGACTGGTAGGTCAGGCTGCAGGGCGCCTGGCGATGGGAGGATTCCAGCGTGCTGACGGCCTTTTCAAGGTTGCCGGTTTTCCAGCTGGCAATCGCGTAATTCATCAGGAGTTGCTGGCGGCGCTCCGGATTCATGTCCGGGGCTTTCTGCGCCCTGACCATGATTTCCTTCACCTTTTCAAATACGCCTTCTTTGCCGGAACGCATCAGCAGCACACTGTAGGGCAGCATGTAGCCGGCCATCAGGACATTGTCGTGATACAGCTGTTCATAAAGGGCCATCGCTTCATCTTTCTGGCCTTTCTGGTGCTTGAGCAGCGCGTTTCTGATTCGTAATCTGTCCCTGATTGTCATTTCTTGCCTGTTCAACCTTTCTCATCAGCCGCTGGCAGCGGTGTTCCAAATCGAGGTATTCCCCTTCCGCCGTGCTGTCAAAAGCCTGGCGTTCGGAACAATATACCATGCCCTGCCTTGCGATTTCAAGCGCGCGCAGCGGCTGGTGAAAGCGATGCTCGTAGATCTTGGCCAGAGAAATGAAGACGCGCCCGCTGGCGGAGGGGGTTGCCCGCAGATGCTCAAATTCCTCCGCCGCCTTTTCGTCCATCCGTTTCCTGCGATACATTTCCGCCAGACGCATCCTGGCCATTTCCCGGATTCCCCTGCCCGTGCAGGCGCGGTAGCAGTCCCCTGCCCGCTCTATATGTCCCTGCCGCTCATAGGAGCGGCCCATGCTGAAGAGGTCCTCCTGGTGCGGGATGTCCAGCGGCTGCTCATGCATCCTTGCCATCCTGAAAAACAGCCTGGCAAGCGACGCGATATCCTGGCGGTTGTGGTCCAGCACGTCCTTCAGCAACCCCTCGTCGCGGCTGTTCAGGTAGTCAAAATAGCGCCTGGGCACTTCAGAGCCTGGCAGGTCGTCCGTTCTCTTCTCACCAAAGACCTCCTCCTCCATGCGGGTCAGGCTGCAGCGTCCCAGGCGCAGCTTGAAAATCCTCCGGGCGGCGTGCAGCAGGTCGATATGCTGAAAGCCCGAGAAGTCTTCTCCCATCCGGTTGATGGTCATCCGCCCTTCAAGCAGCGGTAAATCAAAACTTGCGCCGTTATAAGTCACGAGGCAGCGGACGCCGCGCAGCATCTGGATGAACCGGCGCATCAGCATGGACTCCTGGGGATAGTCGCGCATCAGGACCTGGGTGATCACGAGTTCGTTACCTTCCATTCGTCCAACGCCAATCAGGAAAGCCAGCGTACCGGCCCCGCCGGACAGACCGGTGGTTTCGGTGTCAATGAACAGATACTCTTCCGGCGCGAAATCAGAAATTACCTTCCCTGAAGATAAAAAGGAGAGCGCCTGCGCGCTGACCTGGCGTGCCTCAAGGCCTGACAGGCTCACACGCTCCAGGCGAGTCAGGCATTCGCCTGCTTCCGGCCGCGGCATCGCCTCCGGCCTGATGGGCTTCGCGCTTTTCAGCTTGTCATACAGTGAGGGCATTTCAGCCGCCGTTTTCGGGAAACAGGCGCGTTTCCTGGTCCAGATCCACCCGCGGCGCCGCCGTCGGCCTGGGGGTTGGATACGCGTACCACAAAGCCTGCTCATAGCTGGTGCCCTCCGGCAGATAAGGCTCGGTCGCCGCGCGCAGGCTTTCGTCACGCGATGAAACCGGCGCCTGCCTGAGCGCCGCCAGCGCCTCTGTGTCCCCGCCTGCCGCCATCATCTCCCTGATCAGCCCGGCCAGCAAAACATGGCTGCCGCCTGTCAGCACGTATTCCGGCAGCCTTTCGGCCATCTCCACATAGGTCTCAAGCGGGATGTCCAACTCCGCCATCGCGGTCGCGTGCGCGACGCCGACATAACGGATATGCCAGGGTTCCTGACTGTAACCGGTTATCGCGCGCCAATGCTCCTTATACCTGAGGATAAAGCCGAACCGGTGCGCGTTGGCCGACAGCCATTTCCCTTCATCAGTACTGCCAAAAGCAGTGCTGAGGTTCATCTGGGAAGGCGCCTGGACATCCATGGCCAGGCCAAGCTGGTGCTCGCTGGACCCGGGTGGCGCGACACGGCGCTCAGCCTTCTCCCGGCTGCCGGTTTCTTCAACCTTGCTGTTGAAAAGAATCTGCTGGATACCATAACTGCGGTATCCGGAGGCGGCATAAAGGGTATAACCTTCCTCCAGGTAAGCTGTGCGGAACATCGTCTCAAGCGCACTTGCCGCGGTTTCCCTCATCAGGATCCGTTCCAGAAGGCTGTCTTTCCTGGTTTCCACTTCCGGCGTGACCAGGTCTTCGGGTTCATAGGTTTTGCTGATGCGGTGCTGCCGGTTGATCAGGAACAGGCTGCCGCCCAGGGACAGGATGTTAGGCTGCGCATGCGCCGCCGGGCTGGGCGAGAGCGCGGGGGTCTCCGCCGCCATTGAGGAAATCAGGAGCGGCAGGCAGACCATCAGGAGGAAGAGCGTCTTCTTCATCCGTCTCCCTTTAAGGCTTTTGGTAGAAGAGCGAGACGTCCCTGTCTCCCTCGGCGTCAGCATCATCCAACTCGAGGGCGGGAGGAAGTGCGTTCAATTGCCGGCAGAGTTCCAGAAAATCTCCCCCATCCCGCTCATAAGCAGCGATGGCGCTTTGGTATTCCTGTGTGAACTCTTCCAGGGAAAGCCGGTTCCCCATTATGTAATCTGACGCTTCACGCCCGACAAAGCGCAGATGCCAGGGTTCATAAATGATGCCGGTAACGTCCTGTTTTTCAGGCAGGTACCGGATGATGAATCCAAAAGCCGCGCAGTTTGCTTCCATCCATCTCGCTTCAGCGGTTTCACCAAAAGCCGGCGTCATCCCCTCCCGAAGCGACCATTCCCTGTTCAGTACGTCCGCGGCCAGCCCAGTCTGATGGTCTGAAGAACCCGGAGGGGCGACGACGCCGTCGTCCTTTCCGTATCTGTCCAGCCGGTTTTCATACATCGTGTTCTGGGTCTGCCAGCTGCGGTAAGAGCTTTTCAGGTAAAGCTCGTAGCCGGCCCTTTGGGCGGCAGCGAACAGCGAAGCCAGTTCATCCGCGGCTTCTTTTCGCAGTTCGTGCGGGCCGCTCACGCCCTGCAGCCCGACAGGGACGAGGTTGTTTGGTACAAAGTCCGCGCCCAGAAGATTGTCCTTGTTGGCCAGGACAAGGTGGCCGTTCCTGTTCTCCAGCAGGTTCGCGGCCAATGGATAGGTCCACTCCGCCGCCTCCGCACTGGCAAATATCGGGAGAAAAATCGCCGCTGTCAGGAGCAGCAGCAATCCCAGTCTGGCGTGGTTCGCCTTAGTCATCAGCAAAATACTCCCCGAATTCAAGATTTGCCAGGGATTCCACATACGTCTCCAGGGGGACGCCCCGCCTGAAGATCTCCTCCGCGTGCCCGCGCCCCACATAACGGATGTGCCAGGGTTCGTCCGCATATCCGGTGACGCCTGTCCATTCCGCTTTATAGCGGATGATGAACCCGAAGCGGTGCGCGTTGGCGTGCAGCCAAATGCCCTCCCTGGATTTTCCAAAGGAACCGTTGAGGTTCGCGCTCTCACGCCTGCCGATATCGACCGCCAGTCCCAGCTGATGCTCGCTGGCGCCGGGAGGAGCCACCAGAAGCTGGGCCTTTTCACGGCTGCCTGTCGACTGCACTTTCCTTGCAAAGATAGCGGCCTGCTGTCCGTAGCTACGGTACCCGGACACCGCGACCAGGGCGATGCCTTCCTCTTTCGCGGCCTTGAACAGCTCCACCAGCATTTCCGCCGCTTCCTCACGAAGTTTCAGGCCGCTGTTCAGTTTCCTGACGTCAGGCGTCGCGAGGTCTTCAGGCTGATAGGCCTGCGTCAGGCGATAGGTCCGGTTGACCAGGTAAAGCGATCCTCCAAGGCTGGTTTGGTCCGAATAGGAGGCTATCCCCGCCTGGAGCAGGCTGGCGGACAATGCAAGCAGGGCTGCCAGCCGTAGAATCAATGATCTGACCTCACGAACAGATCCCCGAAGAGGGCTTTCAGCCTGCTGTATGAAGCCATATTGAGGCGGACCTTGACCAGGGTCCCCTCCTCCCCATGGGTTTCCTCAAGAAGTCGCCCTTGCTTGCGCAGGTCCCCGAGTACGCCGTATTGGCTGAAAGGCACCATCAGCAGGTGTGTGCGCTCACTTTCGCGCAGGATGCCGGCGATAGCCTCCAGAAGCCGGTCGACGCCGTCTCCCGTGCGTGCCGATATCTTCAGTGTCCCCGGCGGCACGGCCAGGTTTTGAGGGGATACGACATCCCATTTGTTGTATACCTCAATGCGGGGCTGCCCACAAGCGCCAAGGCTTGATAGCACCTCATCCACCACTTCCCGCTGCGCGGCAGCCTGGGGGTTGGAGGCGTCAGACACAATGACCAGTATATCGGCCGACAAAGCCTCGTCCAGGGTGGAGCGGAAAGCTTCCACCAGGTCAGTCGGCAGTTTGCTGATGAAGCCAACAGAGTCTGTCAGCAGAAATTCGTCGCCTTCATTGAGGGCGACACGGCGGGAGACGGTGTCCAATGTCGCGAAAAGCTGGTCCTTGACCAGTACGTCCGCTCCGGAGAGCAGGTTGAGCAGGGTCGATTTACCCGTGTTGGTATAGCCCACCAATGCAACGGAAGGGATGTCGCTGTTCTGGCGGTTTTTCCGGCGGACCAGGCGCTGGCGTTCCAGTTCCTTCAATTCAGCTTTCAGCTTTTGGATACGGCCCTTGATGTAGCGCCGGTCCATCTCCAGCTTGCTTTCTCCCGGCCCGCGGGTCCCGATGCCGCCTGCCAGGCGGGAGAGTTGCGAACGGGCGCCAATCAGGCGGCTGGCACGGTAATTCAGCTGGGCCAGGCTGACCTGCAGCTTTCCCTCGCTGGTGGTTGCCCGCTGGGCGAAGATCTCAAGGATAAGGGCTGTCCTGTCAATGACCGGGATGCCGACAATTTCCTCGAGGCGCTTGGCCTGGATACCGCTGATCTCATCGTCCACAACCAGGAGGTTCGCCCCGTTCGCCTGAGCGTCCAGGGATACTTCCGCGGCTTTTCCTGAACCGATGTAAGTCGCCGGGTCGGGTTTTGATTTTGCCTGAAGCATGCTGCCGACCACTTCCGCGCCGACGCTTTTGGCAAGCGCGGAAAGCTCTGACAGGGAGCGCTCCGAGTCCACGCTGATGAGGTAGGCACGCTCCGTCTCTTCCCCGGTTTGTATTTCCGCGCCAGCAGTAAAGCGGTCGTTCCGGGCGATGGTTTCCATCAGCAGCGGGTCCTCGAGGCTTTGCGCGGAGATGCTCTGGATGGGGCCGGGATGCAAAGCCCCTGTCTCATCAGGAACAAGGAAGGATACGCTCGCGCCGGATATTTCCCCCGACGCATCAATCCCCAACGCGCACATCGCGTCCAGGCGCAGCGTCGACAAAGCCGCCAGGTCTACGTCCGACAGGGTTTCATCCCCGTTGGGGTGGGTGTGGATGCAGCGGACACGGCTCAGGCGGGCGGCACTGCGGCGCTGCCCAAAATCCTGCAGCGAAACACTGTCGCTGAGCCCAATGGATATGTTCAATATTTCTCCGCTGCGCGCGATGTAGACCGCGATTTCACGGTTGATCAGCGCGGTCAGCTCGGCCAGGCGGCCGGCGATTTCTCCCGGCAGGAATTCCTGCGAACCGACCGGCAAATCGTACATTGCCTCAAGCCGCAGTTTGATGCTGTCCCGCAGGCCGGAAAGGTTTCCAGTTAATTCAGGCATTCAGACTCCTTGTCTTTTCTTCATCGTCGGCAGCCTTTGCCGGATGCGCCGCCTGTTCAACCGCATGGAACAAAGGGGACATTTCCCTGAGTGTCCTGACGATGCACGGCAGAAGGTTTTTCACTTCGTTTACTTCTTCCCTGGTTGTTTCTTCCGACAAAGTCAGGCGCAGGCTGCTGTGCGCGATATCACGCTGAAGTCCGATGGCCATCAGCACGTGGGAAGGATCCAGGGAACCAGAGGTACAGGCGGAGCCAGAAGATGCCGCGACCCCTTCCAGGTCCAGCCGCAGCAGCAGCGCTTCGCCCTCGACGCCCTTGAATGAGAGGTTGATGTTGTTGGGCAGACGGTCACTGGAGTCTCCGTTGAGGCGCGCATCGGGAACTGAGTCCATGATGCTGAAAATGAGTTCATCCCTCAGCTGAGCAATACGTCGCGCATTTTCAGGTTGAAGCTGGCAGGCTCGTTTGATGGCTGCGCCCAGGCCGACAATGCCGGGCACGTTCTCAGTCCCGGCGCGCCTGTTCCGTTCCTGCGCGCCTCCGTGAAGCAGGGAATCGACACGCGCTCCTTTTCGGATGTACAGCGCGCCGACGCCTTTTGGGCCGTGAAACTTATGCGCCGAGAGCGACAGCATGTCGACACCCCAGGCCTGAACGTCCACCGGGATGGCGCCGACCGCCTGCACCGCGTCGGTATGCAGGAGGATTCCCCTTTCTTTCGAAATCTCTGCGATTCGGTGAACCGGCTGGATCGTCCCGATCTCATTGTTAGCGGCCATGACAGTGATCAGGATGGTGTCATCCCTGACGGCGCTACGGACCGCCTCCGGATCTACCCTGCCAAGTTTATCCACCGGCAGGATGGTGACTTCAAATCCCTGCTTTTCCAGCCATCCAAGGGTATACAGGACGGCGTGGTGCTCGACCGCGCTGGATACGATGTGCTTTCCCTTGCCCTGATTGGCGAAAGCTGCGCCTATGATAGCCCAGTTGTCGCTTTCTGTCCCGCCGGAAGTTAAGTACACTTCCTGCGGGCTGCAGTTGATTGAGGCGGCCACCTTGCGCCGCGCGTCTTCAACCGCTTTGCGTGCGTCACGCCCTGTCTCATGGATGCTGCCCGCATTGCCGAAGCGGCCGGTCAGAAATGGCATCATTTCCCGCAGGACCTCATCATTCAGCGGGGTTGTGGCCGCGTTGTCCAGATAAATCCTGTTCAAGCTTCTTCCTTTCGATGCGCTTGTTTCAAGCGAAGCCGCAACCCTGGCAAGCGGTGCCGTCAGCGGCCGCTTGCCCTCCAGATAAGGTAGCATTCCTCAAAATCGCTGTCAAACCGGTTCAGTGAAGCCCTGCATCTGCGAGCCGGGTTGCATACTTCTTTTTAGCCAGTTCCTGAAGCTGGAGATACAGGCTGCCATTTCCCGCGTCGCTGCCCAGTTCTTCAAGACAGGAGCCGGTCTCCTCAATCAGCCTGATATCGCTGATGCCGTAGGCGTCCAGCATCCTGCCGTGCTGCCGGGTCCCCAGGAATTCACCCGGGCCCCGCAGTTCCAGGTCTTTCTGGGCGATGAAGAATCCGTCATTGGTCTTCGTCATTGTATCCAGCCTCTCGTTGGATTCCCCCATCAGGAAGCACCAACTCTCCTTCTTCCCGCGGCCGACACGTCCCCGAAGTTGATGCAATTGGGCGAGCCCAAACATCTCAGCGTCCTCCACCACCATTGTCGTGGCTTCCGGCACGTCCATACCTACCTCTATCACAGTGGTCGAGACCAACACCTGCACGCGCCCGGAATAAAAGGCAGACAGTGCGGCTTCCTTTTCTTCCTGCCGCTGGTTTCCATAGGTCAAAGCAAGCGATACCCCTTTGAGCGGTCCCGACTCCAGCTGCCTGTACAGGCTGACCGCCGACTTGGCCTCAGACACCTCGCTGTCTTCCACCAGCGGGCAGACAAGGTAACTCCGCTCCCCCAGCTTTGCTTTCTGCTTGAGGTATAGATACAAATCCTCTCGCTTGCTTTCAGGGACGATGCGGGTTTTAACGGGCTGCCTTCCCGGCGGCAGTTCGTCAATCACGCTTACCTTCAGGTCTCCGTACAGCACCAGCGCCAGCGAACGTGGAATCGGTGTCGCCGAGAGGGCCAGCATGTGCGGTATCCACTCCTCCCCAGCCCTGTCGGACAGCGTCTGACGCTGGCGAACGCCGAACCGGTGCTGTTCATCGGTGATCACAAGGCCAAGGCGTCGGTAATTTACCCCCTGGCTGATCAAGGCGTGCGTGCCGACGATCAGCCCCCAGGTTCCGTCCTTGATCAATTCAAGCGCCTCGCGCCGTTCCCTTGCCTGCAGCGAACCTGTCAGCAGGCCGCACTTGATTCCGAAAGGAGCAAGCATCCTGACCGCGTTCTCATAATGCTGCCGTGCCAGCAATTCCGTCGGCGCCATCAGCGCACACTGGTATCCTGAGGAGATGGCGTATGCTGCCGCCCCGAAGGCGACTGCGGTTTTCCCGCTCCCCACATCCCCCTGCACCAGCCTGCGCATCGCGGTGCCATCCCTCATGTTTCGCAGAATTTCGTCCATTGCTTTCACTTGCGCCGCGGTAGGCCTGAAAGGCATTTCCCGCCAAAACCGGTCCGGTGTAATACCACCGTCTTTCATCTCCGGCCCTTTTTGTCCCTGAGGCCTCTCAAGCCTAACGGCAATCTGGTAAAGTAAAAGGTTTTCAAAAGCGAGCCTTCGTTTGGCCGTGTCCACTTCGTTTTCAGATTGGGGAAAATGAGCCATCCGCCAGGCTTCAGCCCTGCCGCACAGGTTGTGCCGGCTGCGGAATGCTTCCGGCAGTGTCTCAAGCTGCCACAATCCTCCGCTCTCCAAAACCTGGCTGATGAAGCCGGAAAACACCTTGCCCGGTAATCCTGGCAGCGGCCTGTAAAGCGGTTGAATGCCCATTTCACGGATGAGTTTCGGGTTGACCAGAGCCTGTTTCCCCTGATACACCTGAACGCGGCCAAACAGGATCAGTTTCTCCCCCTTGATCAGCTGTTTGGCCATCCAGGGCTGGTTAAACCAGAAGACGCGGATCCGCCCGCTGCTGTCCTCAAGGGTTGCGCGGACGATGCTGCGGCCGCTGTAATACTGCAGGCCTGGCTTATCCACCAGCCTGCCCTCCAGGCAGTGTTCCCCTTCCTGGAGCGTGCTGATGGGCCTGGCTTCACGCACGTTCATGTATCCCCTGGGCAGGCAATCCATCAAACCCTCAACGTCTGTTATGCCGGCATCATGCAGCGCCTGTCTGCGTTTGGGGCCAAGGCCATGCAGGTCTTCCAGCCTCAACATCGGTCCCTCCTGTAAAAAAGCTGCCCTTTCAGACAGCTTTCCTTTGGTCCAAAGCCTGCTTACTCAACCGAGAGCAGGTAATAATACAGTTGCTGTCCGCCCCGGTGGACCTCCACGTCGCAGAAAGGATACTGCTCCTCGATTCCGTCTTTCAGAGCTTCCGCTTTAGCCTTTTGTGTTTTTTCGCCATAATAGATGGTGATCAGGCCATCATCCTCGGTGACGATTTCTTTCATGAGCTCTGCAGCGGCTTGCTCAGCCGTCTCGCTGTTGACCGTGATGCGCCCGTTGTTCAGCCCGATAATGCTACCTTCCTTGATGTGCAGCCCCTCGATGTCGGTATCGCGCACGGCAAAAGTGACCATCCCGGTTCGAACCTTCTGCGCGGCTTCGTCCATCCGCTTGAAGTTTACCTCCGGCGGGTCTTCCGGCTGAAAAGCGATAACGGCGGCGATGCCCATTGCCACATTTTTGGTCGGCAGCACGAGTACCTGGTTTTCGCACAGTTCTGCGACCTGCTGGGCGGCCAGTGTAATGTTCCCGTTGTTGGGCAGGATATAGATGGTCTTTGCATGGATGCTGTCAACGGCTTTCTTCAGGTCCTCTATGCTGGGGTTCATGGTCTGACCGCCTTCTACGATGCAGTCCACGCCCAGGTCCTTGAAGATGTCAGAAAAACCGCTGCCCTGCGAAACCGCGACAAAACCATAGTCTTTTTCTTGTTCTTCTGCCGCCCCGCTGTCCAGGTCGCGCCGTTGCTGCAGCATGTTTTCAATCTTCAGCCCGTTGAGTTCCCCCAGTGTCAGGCCATGTTGAAGCGCTTTTCCGGGATCATTGGTGTGGACATGGACTTTGATCAGCCCGTTGTCCCCCACGACCAGAACTGAGTCGCCGATCCTGCCGAGTTTTCGGCGAAGCGAGTTGATTTCCTCATCGCTTGTTCCGGTCCGCAGCTCCTGGATCAAGAACTCCGTGCAGTAGGCAAACTGGATCTCGCCCAACAGGTCATGCTCGTCCTTGAATTCGGTTTCCGCCTTGCTGTCGCCGCTCATGTCAACCGTCAGGTCTTCTATCTGCTCCCCGTTGATGACGGCGTTGTACCCTGTGTATATCAACAGCAGGCCCCGGCCGCCCGCGTCAACAACGCCTGCCTGGGTAAGCGCGGGCAGCATTTCCTGAGTTCGCTTGAGGATGCTCTCACCGCTGGTCAGGATGATGCGGAACAACTCTGAAAAGCTTTCGGCATTCTGTTCCGCCTGGCGGATCGCATCCTCTGCAATGACGCGCGCAACGGTCAAAATCGTGCCTTCCTTGGGCTTCATGACCGCCTTGTAAGCCGTATCTGAACCCGCTTTGAGCGCCTGGGCAAATTCAAAAGGCGTGACAGCCTGTTTGTCCGCCAGCGCCTTTGAAAAACCACGGTACAGCTGGGAGAGGATGACCCCGGAGTTCCCTCTCGCGCCTCTCAGCGCGCCTTTTGACAGCGCCTCTGACATCTCTCCGACAGAAGTGGTTTCGCGCCCGTTCATCTCGCGGACGGCAGATATCATGGTCATGGACATATTGGTACCTGTGTCGCCATCCGGCACAGGGAAAACATTCAAAGCATTGACCGGTTCGCGGTTTTTTTCCAGCAACGCAGCCCCGGCAACCACCATTTCCCGCAGCATGTTGGCGTCAATCAGTCGAATATCCGGCATTTATTTTCCTCCGAACCCGCCGCTTTCAGACGCGGATTCCCTCAACTGTGATGTTCACATTGCGCACCTTGACGCCTGTCATGTTTTCCAGTTTATAGCGCACAACTTCTTTGATGGAGTTGCAGACGGCGGTGACAGATATTCCATACTCAACAACGATATACAGATCGATGTCAATCATGTCGTCGACGGAGCGCAACTGTACACCGCGGCTGAGATTTTCACGTCCCAGCCACTCCACCAGGCCGTCCTTGGCGCGTTTGGAAGACATGGCCACGATTCCGTAACACTCCAGGGTCGCGTATCCGACAACCTTCAGCATCACCTCTTCAGAAATATAGATGGTGCCAATCTCGTTTTTGATTTTGAATTCCATCTTTGACCCTCCCTTTGGATTCCAATCCACGCCCAATCAGTATACAGGTTTCAACTGTAGCGCGCAACAATTACCCTGATCTGGAGACATCATCTGGAGACAACAGGATTTAAAAGCCATTGTCACGGTTTATCCTGTCAATCTCAGATTGCCGCAGCGGCGGATTGCAGTAAGGGCAGGGCGTCAGCTTGCTGTACGCTTCATTGTCAAGTTCCACATAAGTGAGAGCGCCTTCAAGGGGCAGAAAGCGGTCCTTGATGCTTCGGCAATTCTGATCCAGGTGGTAATATTTACCACCCTGCGGGTTGAAAAACAACTCAAGGTTCTCCTCCGGGTATTCGTAATACCTGCCCGGGAAGTCGTCCCAGACCAGCACTTTGGTATCATTCTTGATGTTGTCCCACAGCCAGGTCATGTTCACGCCGTCATCATTGTTGACCCGTTGGACGCGGATGCAGCCATGGCTGGCCTTCTTGCCCAACTGGGCTTCCTGGGAGGAATAGTCCCAGTACCCGGTCGATTCGTTCAGGATGTAGGGAACCTCGTGGATCAGCGCGCCGCCGTTGATGCGCATCGCCATCCGGCAGACCAGGTTGCCCGCGTTAAATTCGCCTACGCGGCTGACCATCAAAAACTCACCGGACGGGGTCTCGTTCCATGGCTGCTGCTTTGTTGGGACACCGGTGGATATGACCAGTTCGGTGAACAATTTCCCATCCTTGAACACGTACAGGCGCTGCTTGAGTTTGTCTATCAGAAGCCCATAATCTTCCCTGGGGATGATGGTCTTCAGTTCGCTGGTCCGCAGGTACCCCCGGATCAATTCATCCGTATCGCCGTACCCGCGCCGCGTGCGGTTGTCAGGCCCGTAGGAGGAATTATATACCTCGACCAGTGACCAACCGTCATCCGTCTGCTCAATGATATTGACCCCTTGGGATTGGTAGGTGACCTCTCCCAGGATGTTCTCACGTTTCAGACTTTCATCCTTGCTGGCGCGAAGTTTATAGGTCTCCCGCTGGTCTTTTCCCCAGAGCACTGTAATGGGCTGCTGCATGACTTTCCAAATCGCTTCCTCATTCCATTCCCCCACAGGCAGCCGCCAGTAATCCGAGCCAAGCAGTTCGTCCCGGACCTCTTCCTTCGTAGGAACAGAATAATGCCTGCCCTTCTGAACCGGCTCCGGCGTAAACTCCGGTACAGGCGAGGGTTCAGGCGTCAATGCGGCAGGCGTCTGGGTGACTTCGAGTGTGATAAGTTGCTGGTTGGCGGCAAAGCCGGTTTCATCAGCGAACACCACGGACATCGTGTGCCGTCCGGGTGGGGGTGGCTGCCCTTCTGCCAGGCCATCCCACTGCACGCTGGTCATCCCTTCCGGAACACTGCCGCGGTAGACTTCGTAATGCCTGTCAGCGACATGGAAAACCACCAGGAGTTCGCCAGGCATGTTGACACTGACTGACAGATCCCATCCCCTGCCTGGGGTTACCTGCGCATCCTGAAGCATCAACTGCGTAATCTGCGGGCCAGGCTCCCCGATTTTAACCTGCGCAATTGCGGAATCCTCATCAACTCTCAGAACCAGCTGATAGTCGCCCGGGGCAACCGGACGCATACGACCGTCAAAACCGTTCCAGGTCATGGTGTTGTCGCCCTTTGCAGCCGGATAGCCGTTCAGGACGTCGCTGACGATATTGCCTGAAAGGTCCGTCAAGGCAAGGCTGGCTGTCCCTCCATGCGAGGATATGAAACTGATCCGTTCCGTTTTTCCGGGCCGGATCAGGCCGGGAACTTCGCTTATCTGAAGGTGCGGGTTTTCAGCAACCGCGCCGAATATCGTCGTCACCAGGGACATCACCAGGAATAAAATGAAACTTCTCTTTTTCATCCAAATCTCCATGCCGGTGCGGCGACCGGCACAAATAGTAATGAAAACG
>CAZJCB010000013.1:20475-23656 GCA_964544245.1 uncultured Christensenella sp. | reverse complement strand
CCCGTCAAATCCAGGTTTTCCCGTCGATAATGCCTACGAGGTCAACGGGCATACAGAAAGCCGGAGGCATTTTTCTGCTCCCGGCTTCCGAATTGTGATATTCATCAAATTCTGTAATCAATCGCTTCATTCTTATCGCTGCATTGCCCACGTTATGTAGGTGCGCCAACGAAGGGATGAAGGACAAATCTACAAGCTACACGTCTGTTGGGGGCTCCTTTCCCGTCCTCTTTGGCGCATTATAAGAATAGCACATCTCGTTGGTACGGTTTTTAGGGAAAAAGTCCGGTTTATTCACAGTGGCATTTGGAAAGAAACTGAGCCACATATTTAATTGCCCTATCCTTCTCCCAGAACAACTGTGTTTTTCCAATACCATATTTTTGCAGCAGGCGCAATACAGGTA
This sequence comes from uncultured Christensenella sp., assembly GCA_964544245.1. Classification (GTDB taxonomy): domain Bacteria; phylum Bacillota; class Clostridia; order Christensenellales; family Aristaeellaceae; genus UBA6115. The sequence continues at coordinate 23,250 of CAZJCB010000013.1, read as the reverse complement.
TTCCATCTATGAGCGTATCATTTGCGATAGCTTTTGTTCTGCCATCAGGGATCGAAGCTATACCATGTTCCAAAATCCACACCTTTTTCATTGCCTTTTCATAATTCAGAACAACATCACGGTCTCTTTGCGGAATTCTGTCCACCAATTCCTGGTTGTAGCTGATACAGCCAGATTCTTCGTATCCTTCAGTGTGGATATTCAGCACCTGGAACATCGACCGTCTCCGCCTCGGAATAAAAGAGCAGAATTCCTTAAGCTGCTTATATTCTTTCACAACTGCCTTCACGAGACGGATTGCTTCATCCGTGGTTTCAGGTACCTGCTTAGCTGGTCTGCCTCTTTTCTTTCCGTTCATCATACCTATCATGACCCATCATTCTTCCCGAAGATAGCAGAATCCTCCGCTTCCCTGCAGAGCCGGTCAAGAAACGCCGAATTCCGAACTGTAGTGGAACTGAACTCCAATTCCTGGATGATTGCATTCCAGATCTTCGTTTTTGCCTCCGCAAGGTTCCGGTTATATCGTTTCTCACCGCGTTTTCTGTAGAGAATGCTTTTTGCCTCGTTGTATGTCTTGTGTCCTTTGAAAAGCAGGGTGAATATATCCTTCTGTTCTTGATTCAACCTCTCTTTCACCGCTGTCTCCACGGTGTCTATCTTCCAGGAAACATACAGCAGCTCATTTATGCAGGCAGCTTTCTCGGCATCCATCTCGCGCTGCTTTTTCGCCATATATTCATCTGTGAGCTTCAACGCAATACGCTCCGTGGGATTGCTGATGTTCGATGACTGCACATGTTCACCCTCATAGGAAACTGTCAAATTATTCAGATCTGCAATTGCCATGTTCATCGTGTAAACCCAACTGCCGGAGATCCGTTTTTCAAGCTCTGCCCGAGTTTCCAGCAAGCCCGGATACGAGTCTGCAAGAAACATGGCGGCCTTCAGATAATTCGTTTCTGCTGGTACAGCCTGGATTTCATCCTGCCGGCTGGTTTGCATGTTCAGTTTTTCTGCCATTTCCTCATCCCTTCTCCGACTTCTGTCCGTTTTTCGATAACCTTATGTAAAAAGGCGAAGCCCCATGGTAATCATGAGAGCCGCGCCTTCACTGCTGCGATAAGTTTCTCCTGCGTCACGTCCTTGGATGCCAAAGCCGCAAGCAAGTCCTCGTCCACCGTATTCTTGGTCACAATATGATGGATCGTGACGGTCTCGCGCTGGCCCTGTCGCCATAACCTGGCATTCGCCTGCTGGTACAGTTCCAGAGACCAGGTGAGCCCGAACCAGATCAGGATGTGGCCGCCTTCCTGGATATTCAGACCATGTCCAGCAGATGCCGGATGAATCAAAGCAATCGGTATGGAGCCTGCGTTCCAATCGGTAATGTCCTTGCTTTCCTTCAGATCCCGGACACCTGTGTACCCATTCTTTTCCAGATGCTCCAGGATGCGGGTGCGGTCATGCTTGAACCAGTACGCGATCAGCACCGGTTGACCATTGGCGGCTTCGATCAGGTCTTCCAGCATCTCCAGCTTCCTGCTGTGGATGAACCGTGGTTCCTTGTTCTCGTCATACACCGCGCCATTAGACATCTGGAGCAGCTTATTCGACAGAGATGCCGCATTCGCCGCATCTATATCACCATCGTCCGTTGGAATGATCAGATCGGTCTTCAACTGGTCATAGAGTTTCCGCTCCTGAGCTGACATCTCGACGGTGTGATTCACATAAACACACTCTGGCATATCCAGGTAATCCAAGGCTTTCATGGAAATTGTAATATCCGAGATTCTGCCATAAATCTGCTCCTCCGCACCAGGACGCGGGACGTAGCTGAATACCACACCTGTGGACGGATTCATGGAGCCCGGCTTGAAATACGATTCACGGAACCGTCCGATGAAGCGGCCAAGCCTCTCGCCACCGTCCAGAATGCCAATCTCCGCCCACAGATCCATCAGACCGTTTGAGGTCGGCGTGCCTGTCAGCCCTATCCAACGTTTGACGAACGGTCTGACCTTCCGCAGCCATTTAAACCGCTGTGACTGATAGTTCTTAAAGGACGACAGCTCGTCAATAACCACGCAGTCGAAATCCCATCTGCGTCCGTTGGCCTCATAGTACTCGACCAGCCATTTGATATTTTCCCGATTGATGACATAGACCATCGCTTTTGCACTAATTGCTGCTTTTCTTGTTTTCAGGTCGCCGACTATGACGGAACAGTCCAAGTCAGACAGATGATCCCATTTCAGCACCTCTGCGGGCCATGTGTCACGGGCAACACGCAGAGGCGCTATCACGAGAGCCTTAGAAACCAGAAGATCATCCAGCATCAGGTCACGGAGAGCCGTCAGTGTGATCGCCGTCTTGCCGAGTCCCATATCCAGGAACAGAGCAGAGACGGGATGCGTTTTGATGTAGTCGATACAGAAACGCTGGTACTCATGGGGTGTGAATATCATCCGCTCTCACCCCCAGACTGTCGGTCTCTTTCAAGGTCCTCCAGATATTCCCTCCCCTCATCCGTCAGGACAAACCTGGCATCGTAGTCGTCACCCAGGTCCACATTGTCCAGGAAGTCCTGACGCCGGTCGCGGATGTCAGATACAGACAGACTGGTCTTCACCTTCATCAGCTTGCCATCGGGGTCCAATAAAGAAGCTGTGACCTCAAGTGCCACAGCCTCTTTCGGTATTTTCAGGAAGATGTTCATTTCTTCCAGCTCGATTGTTTTTCCGGGTTCCGGTTTCTTTTTTCCCATATGCT
>CAZJCB010000013.1:18204-20465 GCA_964544245.1 uncultured Christensenella sp. | reverse complement strand
GCTATCCTCCTCCATCAGCCAATCAGCCATCATTCTTCAGCAGATACTTGTTGCTGACGACCTTCATGGAAAGAGGGCCAGAAATAAGAGGACAGAACTCCGGCTCCATGGTCCGGATCACAATGCCTTCCTTTGGACCGCCGTTGGGGTACTGTCCATCGGCACGCTCCAGAAGGGCCTCAACTGTGGGATACAGAGCGGTCAGGTCTTCTCCGAACTCCTCGATCGGGACTGTGGGAGCATTGATTGCCTTGGCAACCTCGATCATCTTCATCATGCCCACGCGCTTCCCATCGATCCGCACCGTGAAGACATACCATTCAGGCTTTGTGAGCTTCAGCCTGTTCCGCTGGATCCCTGGTGCACAGAACTCTCCCTGGATGGTCAGGGTGTGAATACTGTTCTGGTCCATATACCGCTCCATGGCAGAACGGTAATCACGGGCTTTCACGAACCTGTAGAACGCACTGGAATCATCATCCTTGTATTCATAATTGTGACCAGTGACATGGAAGCCGTCCTCATCGATAGAGATCGAGTGGCTGGACCCATCCATCTTGGTGCTGATGTAGTACTGCTTACCACGAAAGGCTTCCAGCAGCTCAGGCATTGCCTGGATACGGGTCTCATCCGTGTGCGGAATATCTATCGGCAGCGTTCCCATGACCGTGCCGCCCGTTGTTGCCCTCTCTTCGATCTCCCACTTGCGAATCCCCAACAGTTCCGTCACATCAGTGCCGATGGTAACATCTGACGGAAGATCAGGAAAAGCAGTGAGCGGCAGAACAAGCCCCTGGGAAATCTGCCCGCGAAATCTCATAGTGCGAAGGCGGAAACCCGCACCCATGATGTCGGACTCTTTATAGCTGGACTGGCGCAGAAACTCGAACTGCGGCTTCACAGGCAGGAAGGAATCTATCTCAAAATAGACGCAGAGGTCTCCTTTCTGAAACTGTCCCTTATTGGCAACGCACTGCCATCCCAGCACATGAACCAGTTCAATCCGATCTGCTCCTTCGATAGGCGTAACATCGTGGACGTACTGAACGCTTGCCAGTTTACGATTCTTGCTCATCTTTTTTACTCCTCTCCCTTTCCTACCAGTTGATCCAAATCAAGGAACTGCGCCTCAAATTCGGGATCTTCTGGTTCAAGCGTGTCGCCATAATCATCAAGTTCTGACTGATCCGGCAGTGTGGCTATCTCCAGATCCGGAACCTTCGCCCCAATGCCCTCTGGAAAAGGCTCTCCTGGGCTCCATGCCAGAATTGCTTCAATCGCTGGTTTAATCTGGCTGAACCTGTCAATGCACAGCACCGGAAACCCCAGCCTCATGAGCTGGTATCGACGCTTTCTTTGCAATGGCCGCAGCATCTTGCCCGGCGCCTTCAGCTCCACGAAAAGACACTTTGCAGGGAAAAACAGCACCAGGCGGTCCGGCAGTCCGTTGGCGGTCTGGCTGGTCAGCTTGTAGGCCACCCCTCCTGCGGCGCGGACGGCTTTTACAAATTCATTTTCAACGATATACTCTCTCAAAACCGGCCTCCATTTCTGCTGCCTTTCCAGTCACAGCACCAGTTTGACGGAGGATTTTTTTCGTAGCCATCCCGTCCATAGTTCTTACAGCCATTGTGTTCCTCGTCCTCCCAGTCACAAAAGAACCGGCAATTCTGGCAGCACTGCTCATAGACATACAGTTCCTCATCTTCGCGGTACCAGGACGGGTACTGAATTTTGCTATTTCGCGGCATGCCTGTTTCCTCCCGTTCCATATCTCTTACGAGAGGCTGTTGCCATCTTGTGCTCACTCTTTTTCTTCATCCGCTCTTCCCGCATGACATTCGCTATTGCCGCATCCGCTGTGGGGTCCCGGTAGGCTCTGTGGCTTTTTCTCTCCTGGAAATGTTGGATACCTGACTTGTCATTAACACCCATTCCTATATCCTCCTGAATTTGAAAGGGCTTCGGAGAACCATCGCTCCAAAGCCCCATTGACAGCTGATTTGTATGCGTCTTTTATGCGCCTTGCCGCTGATTCTGAAAACGCATGATCATGCGATCTTTATGCGTTTATCTCCTTCCACTGCGCCGCTGGCATTGTGGCTACTGACCACCCGATGGATTCCAGCGCCGTTGCTCGATCATAAGAGTCCACATCCTGAGACGCGCGGGTGATAGCATTGGTCAGTCCGTATAGGCTGAGGTCGCCGCCCTGGATCAGATAGTTCAGGATGTTGTCCTGCTCAAACTGATTCAGGTCG
>CAZJCB010000013.1:15073-18194 GCA_964544245.1 uncultured Christensenella sp. | reverse complement strand
TCCTGCTCCGGCTGACTAATATCATATGCTTTGCCGGTCAACTCGATCACGTCCTGCACTCTGCCGGTGATTTTTGCCTGTGTACTGTCCTGGAGCCTGCCTACAATCTGAGCAAAACGAGCTTCTTCGATTGCAGCCATCGTGGTATCACGGAGCTTAAGCATGAAAGCCTTATCTTCTGCTTCCAGCGTTTCATCCGTGTACAGGTTGAAGCTGTCCTCCATAGCCTTCGCCGCTCTGCCGACATGCGCTCTGCGTTCACCAAAGTCATTCACGCATAAGCCGTTGGAGCAGACAAGCCTGTAGACAAGAGGCTGTACCGATACAGCGCCGAGTCCAACCTCAGAATTTGATATCACCACGCCCGCTTGCACATAGTCACCGGGAACCACCGCCATCTCCAGCTTGTGGTTGACGATCTTAATATAGAGCCGGTTGGTATTGACTTCACAGCTGACTACTTCCATCTCCTCACGTCCAGCAAAGAGGGGAAGAACTGCCGTGGCAACCTCCAAATTGTCGATCCTGCGATATCGGTCCGACAGGAATGCCCTGGCAACCCGACCGGTCCCATAGTCCATGGAACGGATCATGAAGCTTTGGTCGCGGTCACCTAGCCACGCATTCACGTTCTCCGCCAGCAATCCAGGCTTCTGTGCCCTCATCATGTCGTAGTACTTTGCGGGGATATTCAATGCCGACCCGACCTGTCTGTGGAACAGATCTGTCAGTCCGAATTCCTCCTGATCCTTGGGTCCGATATGGTCGATGATGATGCTCTCGCCATCCCCTGCGAGACGAAGCGCCTGCGCCGGAGCAATATAGTCTCTCTTCGCGGCATTCTGCGCTTGAAGTTCCGAAAGAACCTCCGGTAATGCTCTGCCCTGTTTCATTTGCGATGTCCTCCTTATTCAGTGTCCTTGATCATCTGTTTTACCCGTTTCCTGTTTGAGCGTTCGATTGCAGCCAGCTCTTTTTCCTTAGCCAGCACCTTGCACTGGTAGATCAGCCTGTCTGGATCAATATCTGTCAACGTTTCATACCAGCCGGAGTGAAAGAACTCCTCCAGCTCGGTTTTCTCGACAATCAGCATTCTTTTCTTCCTGATATCCGTCGTTTTCCGCCACAGCTTGCGCAGGATCCTGACATAGTCATCTGCTGCAGTTTTTACAATCGCCGCAGCAAGATCCAGCCAGGGTGAATAGATATTGCAGCCCCCTTCATGACCAGCCATCGTCCCATGAACCAGCTCCGGCATATTCGTCCTCCTCGTCCTCCTCGTCCTCTTCCTCCTCGTCCACGTCATCAGCCTCAGTTTCGATGAAATCCGCTTCTTCCAGCAGGTCGTCATCCATTTCAGGATTCAGGAATTTCTCAAGCTGCTCCTGATAATTGCTCTCGCGGAAGTGTTCGAATTGTTCTCCGTATTGCTCTGCTGTCCTGATTTCGTCATCCAGAAGCCCCAGTGCAGACAGCGGTTTGATATACTTTGTAATGAGGTCAGAGCGTCCTTCTTCCTTCAGTCTCTGATAACCTCGCCGCATTTCCGTCATACTCTGTTCGAAGCTTTTGTAGAAGCAGCACGGTGCTGTCTCATCAACAACCTTCAGTGCTGTGCATCTTCCATCCATGCAGGCGTGGCAGTCCGGGTGTTCGGTGCAGACCGGGCAAAGAGAAAGGTCGGTTTTCTCACCGACCCTGTCCAGTATCATATTGGGTTTGAGCTCATTTTTTCCAGGTTGACAGCCCTTCGCTTCTTTTTCTTCCATTGGCCCACCCTCCTTCATTTTTAGCTTTCTTCGTCTTAATCTTTGAAATAGTACCTGCCCCAGTATCCGCTGCTGGACAACGGCAAGCCCTCCGCCCATTCCGGATTTTGGTTCATGATTCTACTTACATCATCCACCGCCACTGTTCCTTCCGGCACTTCCAGAATGACCTCGTCATGGACGTGAGCAACGATGTTGAGTCCCTGCCTCTCCATGCGCCACATGGCCTCCGCCAGCAGATCCCGTGCTGTTGCCTGGGTACAGTTCTCTACCATGCGTCCTGAGTACGTTTCCCCGCGGACCCATTTGTTCGCTGCGTTGGTACCTTCAAATGTGATCGCCATCCTGCCAAAGCGGTTTGGTTCCAGCTGTGGATTGATATAAGCCAGACGTCTTCCGCTGGGGAGCACCAGCCAGAGTGTGTTTGCCGAGAACTGGAATCCAATCCTGCCGACCATTCTGTCCTGATGGTCCTTGATGGTCTCCATCGCAGCCTTTTCCACATCCCACCAGAACTGAACAATGTGCGGATTGGAATTACGCCAGTCATCGATCAGGCCCGGCAATTCTTCCTCCGTCAGGCCCATGTCCAGGGCGCCCATGGAAATCAGTGCGCCAGCTGCGCCCCCGTACCCACAGGCCAGCTCCGCAACCTTCCCCTTCTGCCTGAGTTCCCCATTGATTCCGTGTTTGACAACAGGGACGCCGAACATCTGGGAGGCCGAAGCGCAGTAGATGTCATCCCCTCGGTTGAAGGCATCGATGCGCCACTGCTCTCCGGCAAGCCACGCCAGCACCCGCGCCTCGATTGCGGAGAAGTCACAGACGATAAAAATGCATCCCGGCTTTGGAATCAGCATTGTGCGGATCAGCTGTGATAGGATATCCGGAGTGTTGCCATAGATAATCTCCAGCATGTCGAAAGCACCGAGTTTGAGCAACTCCCTCGCCTCATCCAAAGACGAAATATGATTCTGAGGAAGATTCTGCAACTGCAGGAGCCTTCCAGCCCAGCGTGCCGTCCTGTTGGCACCGGCGAACTGAAACAGTCCATGCGCCCTGCCATCCTCACAGATACACCTGTCCGCAGCCTGATATTTCTTTACTGAGGACTTTGCCATCTGAAGCCTCAGCTTCATCATGTCCAGTGCCTCTTGATCCGTACTGTGCTTATCCAGGTCGGTGATCAGCGCGGCCACATCTTTTTTTCCGAGGCTTTCCACCGGAATGCCCCGCTCCTCCAACCAGGCTTTGAGCTGGGACACAGAGTTGGGATTCTCAAGCCCTGTGAGCTCATACGCCTTTCTGGTCATCTCTTCAATGATCTCGTCACTATCCTTAGGTGGTGCTTC
>CAZJCB010000013.1:0-15063 GCA_964544245.1 uncultured Christensenella sp. | reverse complement strand
TCGCCTGTTCCACAAGCTGCCGGTCAATCAGGACACCGCGGTCATTGATCCGCTGGTCCATGTGGTAGTAATTCCATTCCGCTTCGGGCAAGGGGAAATACTCCAGCTTCTGCCGGATATCCCTCTCTGTTCTGACATCCTGCAGGCAGTAATCCTTAAACCGCCGCCAGCCATCCATGTCATGCTCTGGCAGGTTCCGTGTCCGTCCGCCGTTTGTTTTTGTCGGCTTGCAGGGAATGCTGAAATACCGGATCAGTGCCTCACCAGCTTTGTCTTTCTGCTCACCGGTTTTCAGCACAACTGCTGCATTTTTCAGGGCAAGAGGAAGCGAGAGGGACGCCGCCCACACCATCGAACACTGCCAGGAATCGGGGGAAAGCCTTGTCCCGAAATACCGGCTGAGACATGTGCGTTCAAAAGAAGCGTTCCAGGCTGCCTTGATGATCTTTTCATCGAAGATGGCATCCACAACTTCCTTCGGCAATTCTTCACCACAGGCGAGATCCACAATCTTCACATCTTCATCGTCAAAGGCATATGCAAAGAGAAGGATGTGAAAATCTCCCTCGACATATCGGTAGACACCGCAGTTGCCCAGATCAACATCGCTGTAGGTTTCCAGGTCGATACTGAGCACTTTCCTTGCTGTGCACAAATACACCACCGTCCTTTCTTTGGTTTCCATGAGCCTGCCTGCTCCTTAAAAGAACCTCCGCCAGATCCGTATGGCAGTTTCGCCTTTAAGGAACGGGGCGGAAGCTCTTGTAAAGAGCAGACGGGAGAAGGCCGAAACCGTCTCCCATCCGCTTGGCGCCAGTCTACAGCCTCTACAGTCTCTACAAACTACACGGGCTGGCGGACCTGTGGCTTAGATGAAGTCCGGAACATCGCTGCCAGAAGCATAGTCGTCCTCCCCGGGCAGCTCATCAAAGTCCTTCGCCGCAGAGGTCTTACCGGACAGACGATCACCATGCACGGCAAACTGGATGTTCGAGAGGTATGCGCCAACACCCTTGCTGGCCCCATTGGCATTGTAGGGTCCGAAATTGATGGTCACCATGGCGTAGTCCCCGGAACCGACCATCATCGGATCCGTAATGGGTTCCTTCTTGCGGCCAACGATTTCAGGCGCAGACTTGCTCGTGGCATTGAGGAACATCATGCCTTCATAGACAGCATCATCCGCGCGGTCAACATCTCCATCATGCAGCGGGTACTTGAAAGAAGAGCCGGTTGCGAATTTCTCTCCGAACTTGCTCTTCCCATCTTCCTTGGCGGCCTCGATGGCTTTCTTGACCAGGGCGAGGCTTGCCGTATCCTCCTTGTCAAACAGGCAGGACACCGAATACTTCGGCTCGGAACCCAGGATGCTCTTCGGCTCCCAGATGTTCGCGTAGCACAGGCGGCAGAAGACACGAACCTTAGTGGCGCTCTTCGCCTCGTTGAACTTGTTATAGGTTTCAAACAGTTTTCCCATAGATTATTACCTCCATTAATTGGCGCCGGGCTGATCACCTTCGGCGCTGTCTGATAATGTGCGCATCAACCAGGTATTGTTACCTTTCCTGATGCTGTTTGATATTGGCCTTTGCGAAGGTCAAAAAATAAAGACTTTGCCCATGCGGCTTTAGTCTTCATCTGGGTCGGGCAGGACAGCGAATTCCTGCTCCGGAGCGTTTTCCAGGTCTACGGGCGGCCTCGGGTCATCCATCGGAACGAGTGCCAGCTTTCCCGGCGGTTTTGCGACATATTCTCCCAGCAGTTCATTGAATTTCTTTTTTCCCATCATCTTCTCGAATTCGGTCAGCGTGATGAGCTGCTGCTTGTAGAGGTCGGTGTAGCCATTCTGGATTGCTGTATCCACCAACGCTTTGGTGTCGGTGAACACCCGCTTGCTCCGCCCTTCAACAACCTTGTAGCCTGGGATGGGAACAGCGTGCCGAATTGCCTCGGATGAAACATAGGCAAAAACGGATTCAATCCAGGAACTGATGCGGTTCAGCATCGGCAGGATTTCTGCCAGTTCCGATACTGGGATAAGCCCAGGTTGTTTGAACACGGGTGCTTCCATGTCAGGCGAATAAGGCGCTGTCATATCAGTCTCCTCCGCAGGGCTGTCTCTCTGCCTTGTTCCGCTTGTACTTTCTGATTCCTCCGACAGTGCCGCATCCAGGTCGAGGAACTCATCCCTCGCCAGAGCAAGAGCCTCGTCTGCGCAAGCCCGGCAGACCGGCTTTGCACGGCAGAACCGGCACCATTCTCCAGGGTGCTGCTCTCCTTTGCCCTCAAATGCCATCTTTGCAAGCGGCTTGATGGATTCTCCCCATTCTTCCAGTTCCTTCCGGCTGCATTCAAATGTGGAAACATTATCCAGCCTCGGCTGAACGATGGTCATTCGGACAGTCTGAACGTCATAGATGAAACCGTAACCATTCAGGGCACCCAAAGCATAGAGCATCATCTGGCTGTTGTGATCACAGTCCACATAAACGCCTTTTCCCGTTTTGAAGTCGATAACATGAAGAAGGCCGCACCCGTTTTCGTCCTTGCCCAGAACCAGAAGGTCGGCGGTTCCGAATCCTGATGGAGCGATATTCGAATAGTCTACCCGCTCCTCAACCAGGACCAGCGGCTCACAGCCGTTCCTCTTCATGTCCTCGATCACACCAACTGCGAATTCATAGTACACATCGGTAATCTGGTCGATTTCCTCCGTATAGAATTCTTCGCTCTGCGGCCGGGTTACACGTTTGTGCAGGTACTTCCCGAGCTTGTATTCACAGACTGAGTGGGCGAACGTACCTTCGAGAGCATATACAGAGCTTTCATTGGGAAATCCCTCCTCCAATCGCACTGATGGCGTGCAATGCAGCCATCTCTTTGAACTTGATGCGCTGAGCAGCGCGTGTACATCCGGCATTGGCAATCCCTCCTGTCGTCGCGATGAACGCTGTTGTTTACAGCTGGGAGAGATCAGTCAGGAATGCCTCCAGCGTTTCCGGTTTCAGCTCCGTCACCCTCTGTGCACCGTGAGCATTGACCAGCGCACGGATCTTGTCATTGATGCTGGGATTCGCTTTGACTTTCTGCACCACAATCTTCGCCACCTCATCCACAGTGATTCCAGGAGATGGCTTGTCTTTCGCTGCAGGTTCCTTCTTGTCTGCTTTTTCCGGGGCAGTTACAGCAGCCTGTCCACCCTGCTCCGCATTGGCATTCTCAGAGTCCTTATCCTTCTCCAGCTGTGCCTCCTTGCCAGTATCCGGGGTCTTCGAGGTTTCCGCAGCCATATCCGCAGCCTCCGCCCTCCGCTTCGCGGCGATCTCCTCCAAGCCTGATACATTCCCTGTCACCAGATCCAGAATCGCACTTGGTGCGAGGGATACGTGGGGATGCAGAGCTTCCAGCATGGTCAGCGCCCCGCAGAAAACAAGGCTCATACCCTGGATCACCTTCGCAGTTTCGATGGTCACCGCTTCCTGCTGCTGGCCATCTGCCGCTTTCTTAATCTCCGTCATAAAGCCGTTCCTCCTCTTCTTCATCATAGTTGTCATAGTTGGAATAGTCGTTCATGCCGTCAGAATCGTCCGCATTTTCATCGGACTTAGCTTCTGCCTCATCCCTATGGACAATGACGGTCAGACTGTTCTCGTCATTGATGACACACATCAGTTCCGTGTGAAGCTCCAGGTTCGGAAGCTTCAATGCTGCAATACAGACCGAGCGGAACAGTTCTGCCAGCGTTTTGCCACTGCGCATGAAGCTTTGATCCATATCTTCCTCAATGTGCTCCAGGAGATCGTCGACACCCTGCTCCGTCAGCTCTGTGATCCCGTTCCGTCTGGTAACATGCTCATTCTTTTTCATAGCAACAGCCCTCCTCATTCAATGTTGTCATCTGTTTCTCCACAGACATTTTTCTCGATGGTGTCACGAACTTTTCCGATGGCCGCAAGTACCTCCGCCAGTTCGGACAGGCAGGAGTATTTTTCCTGAAAAGCCTTCAGCTCCCTCAGTGCTCTGGTCAGAACTGCGCTGCGCGTGTCCTCATTTGACAGCGCATCGCTGACGTTCATGTACTGCGCCCGCTTCCTGTCATCGCTCTGGACATTCACATATGCCCTGGGAGGATTCCCGCCAACTTCAGCTGCCGGACCTTCCTGGACAACAACCCGGATCGCGCAGATCGTCTGGGATGCCTGATGCAGCCTATACTTCTCGGCGGCCAATCCATCATCCCATTCAAAGACACCGTGGGTGGGGCTATCTTCTGCCCTCGAAGCTTCCAGAAAAAGCTCACTCGTAACTGTCCCATGCCTTTCCTCGATCTCCTCCATTACGCCGCCCACCGTGTTGGCATCCACTCCGGGACGCCAGCCTTCCCTGTACTCGTAGTCTCGCTTTCTCTGATAAACCATGCTTTACCCTCCGAATTTTGAAATCTGGCATTCCATGCCTGCCATGCCATACCCGTACTCACCTAGCCACACCCAGACTTCGCCCCGCCTCTGCTCGCCCCGCCTGCCATACCCAGCCTCGCCAGACCGTGCCTTGCCCGTCCGCACCAAGCCCGTCCCTGCCTGCCAAGCCGGAACTCTCCTTGACAAAACTTGCCTTAACTCATCGCGCCTGCCGTACCCGACCTCACCATTCCCGGTCTCGCCATACCTCGACTTGCCTGCCAAACCACGCCTTTCGTTACCTGGCCTGATCTCACCGCACCAAGCAATGCCTGACCGCACCTCGCCTGCCGAACCATGTCTCACCCGACCCATCCTAGGCCAGCCTCTCCTTGCCTGCCGCGCCAGTCCACGCCTCGCAAACCGTGCCTGGCCTGTCCCCAACTCACCATTCCATACCTGCCTTACCGAGTCGCGCCGCACCACTCCTTACCATACCTTACCCGGCCTCTCCCCGCCTGCCATGCCAGCATTACCTGGTCAGAGGAGCACAATCTATGCAGTACTCCCCTGACCAGACTCATATGCCTTACTCGCCAGTCACAGCGACATGGAAGGTTCCATGATCGCCGTCCTTCTCCGGGCGCCACTCGCCGACGCCGTTGCTGAAGCCGCCAAAGTTCAGAAGATTGATGATCTGCTCCGCAGACATCGCCCTCGGGTTATACTTGATGGTCAGGAGCACGGACCATTCAGTGAATTCGCCACGGTAGCGGATATCCGCTGTACCCATACCAACACGGACCATGTCTTCACGAATCTGGGGATGTCCCTCAATTTCGACCATCTCGCCGAGGATATGGAAAGCACCTCGCGCTGTAGTCTTTTTGGGAATGATGCCCTGCTGAAAACCGGCATCGATGGCGCAGGCCTTGAAGGCCTTGGCCGGGAAACCGAACCGGGCTTTCTCAATATCTTCTTCAGTAGCATTCTTGGGCTGTTCCGTCAGCCAGTACATGGAATCGCAATAATCAGCCCAGGGATCCTTAGCATCTTTGCCGGTAGACGCCTGCTTCATCTGCTTCATGAGCATCTCCTTCTTCGCCTTTTCCGACCACTTGTGCGTGATCAGGGAAGAGTCGCCAATCAGCTTCACAGTGAAAGTCTTCGTTTCGATCGGGGGAATCACCAGATCCAGCATCGTTTCCTCAGTAGCCGCCATATTCTTCTTAGTTGCCATAGTTATGTACCATCCTTTCTAATATTGTGTTGTCAGTTCATTTCAATCGGCATGATTCTGCCTTCTTGAATCACACCGTCATACTTGATTACTTCATTGACCGGAATCTGCATCGTGCTGTAGTCCAGTGTTTTCGGGTAATCCTTTACGGATTCCAGGAATGTCTGGGCTCGCTGTTTGTCTGTGAACCAGAAGGTGTGAACCTTCCTGCCGGGCTTCACATGGAATGTAACAGCGTAGATCACGCTGCTCTCGTCCATCGCCACACCCTCACACCAACTCATGGAATTCAACCTCAGGATGCAGGATTGCATCCAGAAGGCGTTCCTCCGGGCTCCGCTTCAAAACATAGTGCTTAACAGGGATACCCCATTCTTCCGCCTTGGCGATCTCTCTCTTCATGCCGTCACTGATTCTCCGGCCAATGATCCAGAGTTCGTCACACTGCGCCAGCCACGTCTGCCCCATCAGCATGCCCATCTCCCGCTCATCAGGATCGGAATCCATCAGGAACCGCGGGAAGTACAGATGCGGACAGTAGGGAATTTTGCCTTTTCCCGTGATGTAGCGGCATACGCCCTTAGCGAGAGCGATGTTCCGCTGGTAGTCTTTCGAAGCTGCTTCCTCCGTGTTCCCGATCCCGCGGAACGGGCTGCAAACGAAAACTTTCTTCAAACTGCTCTTTGTTGCCATATGTTCATCCTTCCTCTGCAGGACCATCCTGCTGGCTGCTTTCGGTGATGCGCCTTTCCTCGTATGCACACTGTCCGTGCCGATCTTGCTGTTCATGCCATTCATGCCGTTGCCCTCACTGTTCTGCTGTCAAGGCTTACTCTGTGGTAATTTGCTGCCGATTCGCCCCTGCGAATCATGTTCTTTACTGCCTCGTAAGGTGTCGGATCCTTGATTCCGCAGTAGTTAATCAGGTCGAGTGCTTCTTCCTTGCTGACATTGACGACCTTCGCTTTGATCAACTCCTGCTGTTTGTGCCTGTTTCTCAATTTACGCCTCCTTCGCTCTTTAAGCTCCTTGTCTGTGTGTCCAACCGATTCCTGGACTACCCGCCGCTTCTGATATCTGCCGTTCCTCTTATCAATGTAGGGACTGATCCGTAGATTTGGATATAGTTGTCCCCTGCAGGGCTTTACGCCAACGTCTGAACCGAATCAGGAAATGGCGGGACCGTGTCCAGGTTTCAGTTGTCAAGGTTCGTGTGTGGGAGGCTTCCGTCCGACCTCTCAGCCTTCAGGTTTTTGTCCCCCTCATGTATCCGGCAACGAAAAACGCGGTTTTGTCACGGTCTCCAGAAATTTTTTCAGAAATTCTTTTTGATGAACTCCTTGATCCGCGTCATACGGTTCACAATGGCGGTTCTGCCGACCCCCAGCTCAGCCGCAATATCTTCTGCACTCTCGCCGTCCACAACAATCCTGCGGTACAGCTCCCGCTGATCCGGACGGAGCATTTCAACCACCTCATGAAGACGGGAGACCATAGGGGACTCTTCCTTCTCAGCTACAGCAAGGCTGGCATCCCCGAGGTAGCCCTTATCTGCATCATCATCAATGCCCTCATCGTCCTCGCCCTCTGCATCCAGGGAGACATGCGACCGGCTGGGCAGGTAGTCATACGGGTGCGCTTCCTTCCATTCCTCAATGAAGGGCTTTTCCCAGTCCTCCACAGGACGCTTGGTATTCTTCACATTGTTGTAGACCTCGTTGTCATCCATTCGGTGGAGCTGCCTGATGTCTTCCTCGGTGAGGACATAGCCGGTATCCGGATCAGTATCGCCGGGCTTGAGGGTGTACTTCTTGCCGTTGGCATCGGTGTAGGTGTAGGTGCCGCGCTTGTCGCTTCTGGTTTTTATGGTTTTCATTGTCTGCGTCCTTTCTGGCTCTTGGCCGTTGTGGACGCATAGGCGGCGGTCAGTCCGCAGGCAC
The DNA here is from genome assembly GCA_964544245.1 of uncultured Christensenella sp. Classification (GTDB taxonomy): domain Bacteria; phylum Bacillota; class Clostridia; order Christensenellales; family Aristaeellaceae; genus UBA6115. The sequence continues at coordinate 7,483 of CAZJCB010000013.1, read as the reverse complement.
CTCTACTGATCCTCCGATCCTCAGGCAATGAAAAACGGATGCACAGACAAAGGGGTGCCCTGGCGAAGATTCCTCCATACCAGCCCGTTCTCGCCGAACAGGTCGGTCTGTTGGAATCCCCGTCTGAACATCCCGCCGCCGTATGCATCCGACTTTGAGATTGTTATTTGTTTTGTTTCCCGGTTGCGCCGGGTTCGCTTGCCGGGGCGTTATGGCCTCCCCGTCTCAGGCTCCTTGTGGCTGCCTCCTTGTCAGCCTGTGGGCTTCTCCCTCTTACATCCTATGCCGGATGCTCTGGAATAATCCCGCGATTCCTGTCGATGGCTTCAGAGAATCGTTCGACAGGTTCCGCCTTCCTACATCCAGAAGTCACTGGGTTTTACAGTGGAACGCCGGAAAACCCTTGTCTGTCGGCTCCCTGTGGCCTCCTGACATATATAAGAATACTCATTTCCACATGACGTTTCAGCTACCCATGGGGGTGCCCGTTTTTTCGTCGCCCAAGCACTATATCTTGTGGTTTAAGATGTAAGATAATACCATATATGCCATTTCAGAGCCAAAAAAGGGCAGAAAAAATGGCACCCCCGTGGGTGCCCAAAACGATGGAAAAAAAATAAGGTGCCCGTTCCTCACGAGCACCCTATTCTGGTGGTTAGTTCAGCAGGCAATATCTTCATCCCTGCCATCGGTAAGAGGCGGCAGCTTGTTCTGCCTCATGATTTCATTGGCCCTTGCCAGGGTCAAGTCCTTGGTTTCATACAGCATACCACGGAGTATGTTCTGTTCCAGATTATTCTGAAACGAGAGCCCTGCCAGCCTAACCAGCTCCTCTCCGATATCAGCACGGACATCCATGGCGATACAAAGAGCTACAACGTGACGGAGGGACGGCTTAACGCACCACTTTCTCGGAGCGGCCCTGCTCACTCCCATCCGCATCGCCAGTTCGTTCTGGCTGATACCCTTCAGATCGATGATGGTCTGGATTGCGTCCTTAAAAGTATCCGGCATATCCTGTTTCACCTTTGTCCAGAGCACAGAATCATCGGTAAACCGCTTGTTCTGCAGCACCCTCTCCTTGGATTCCGGCTCTGAATCAAGCTCATGCCTGCTCTGGTATTTATTCTTGACCTCCTTCTTCCTTGCCGCTTGACCGTCTTCATATTCCGTATTGGCAAACCTGCCTGCTACGCTGAAGGAAAGACAGCACTCATCGATGTGATGACGAGCATAGGCTGTAAGCCTTCTCAGCTGGTTGTACCTCGAAGTCTCAATAAAGTCATCGTCATCCAGGCAGAAATGGCCCTCGACATAGGCATAGCATCCGCTCGACAGCGCAATCCTGAAATCGGGAGACTCCCTCAGCAGCTGCGAGGCTTCTACCCTGGAAATCGTGTATGTCGTTCCTGGTTTCCAATTTCCGCTGCATCCATAGTCAGGGATATGCTGGTTGTCAACATACACATACACACCCTCTGCCTCTGGGTAGCCCAGCTCGATCATCCGGTACTTTGCCATGGATCGGGAAACATTGTAGAAAGAGGCAAGAGACTGCATGACCCAAAGCATAACCTCCGGGGTACGTTGTCCGCCTTTTTCTGCCAGCAGCTCTTCGATCTTCCTCTTTGTATTCTCCTCCTCCATCAGGACATAGGCCGGGAGTTTTTCCGCCTGCAATTCCATCCAGTCGATAGGCCCGTTGCTTCTGGTATATCCCTTCTTCTTTTTCTTCCTGCTGGTATAGGATGTAAAAGGCTTTCCGCTGAGCATCTGGAGCTTGAAGAAAGGCAGATCCAGATACACATGGCAGCATTCGTGGATGATGGTACTGTTCTCGATTTCAGGCGTGGGGCATAGATCCATGTTGATCAGAATCGTCATGGGAGGGATTTTTTCCCTTGTAACCTTGCCGTTTTTGTCCCTGATCGTCACCCACGTCCAGTCAAAATAGATGCGTCCCTGAATGTCGCTTCCCTGCTCAAACCGTACTTTCCTGACCTCCAGCTTCATTCTTCTGGCAAGTTCCATGCCATTGACCGCTGTTGGATTCTCCAATGCTTCCTGATAGTAACGCTCCAGCATCCGCCTTCCGACCGTCGCATAGTCCTTTGCGAACATGATAGGAAGCAGATACTGGTTCGTTATGGCCGTTTTCTGCTCTGTGATCATGTCGGATGGAAAAAACTGACATGGTGCGATAGCCGGCGCACTGCAAGTCTTGTCCCACAGTCCCAGATGGTAGCGCATACGGAAGTTTGCGTAAAACCGCTTCTGTTCCATGATTGCCGCCTCATCAGCATCCTGGTTACGAGATACAGGTACCATCGCCTCCACCGATGCTCTGAAGATCAGGTCTACTGCTGTAGTACAGGCGGGCTGACGCAGCGAGCTTTCTACCTTCGGCTCGCTCAGCCATTTCAGATGAAACTGTTTCGCTTCATCATTTCCGATAGCTTTTGCAGTTCCTTCGGGGCATACATCCATATAACCCTGGATTGCTTTTCTGAAATCCTCTTTGAACACTTCTCTGAGAATCTCGACGACAGTATAGGGGCGGCTTCCTCTTTCCAGGGAGTTCTGTTCCTCGGCAGTATAAAATGGCATTAGAACCGGTACCATCTCTCGTCCCGAGGGGAGCATCGACACTCCGAGATACCTCATCGGACTTTCCTCCTCACAAATCAAATATGTTAACAGCGGAGATAGCGTGTGGGGCAGCACCCTTTCCGCCGATGTGCCTCCCATTATACGCTCGATGGACTCAACTTTCAATAGAAAATTGTAATTTTTTTTGCACTTTGGTATTGCAATGTTAAACAACCTTGTGCTATAATGGCCTCGGTCGATATCAGAGCCATAGGAGTCCCACTCACCCCTATCTGATGTCCAAGCCTCGGAGGCGTACCTTGTCGTTTATCCGTGACAGGTCTGCCTGCCGCCCCAAATTTGCAAAGGAGGCACCGTTATGACCAAGCCGAAAAAGGATGCCACAGTCATCCAGCTCCCCAACCGCCAGATTCTTTTCGGTCAGCTGCTAAAGGAGCGCCGCTCTGGCGCAAAAATCACCCAGGGGGATTTCGCGGAGATGATGCACGTCACGCGGAATACCGTCATCAATTGGGAGGCTGACAAGAGCAAACCGGATTATAACCTGATTCCGGAGATATGCTCCATCCTTGGCATCCAGTTGCATGAATTATTCCACATGCAAGCCGAAAACACACTCTCCGAACTGGAAAACCGCGTAATAAGCAATCTGCGTACACTAAGCCCGGTAAGTCAGCGCGTTGTGGATAAAATGATTTTCACAATGTCAGAAGAAGAATGCCTGGCAAAGGATAAGGCTATGAAGAAAGCATTCGGACTGTTCCTTGTCCGGCCTGGTATGGTCGCAGCCGGTCCTGGCGATTATGTGCCGGAAGAACCTCCGACTTATACGTTCCTTCGGAAAAACACCATCAATGCCAGAGCAGACGGAATTGTCCTGGTGCATGGAGACAGCATGGAGCCTGTCTATCATAATGGGGATTACGTCTATTATGAAGATGCAGAGACAGCTTATCCCGGCGAGGATGTAATTGTAGATACAGACGATGGTGCTGTCATCAAACGGCTGGATGATGATATGTCCCTGTACTCTGTAAACCCGGCTATTCCTTATCCGGATAAGAATGAGGACAACTGCCTTGTCATCCGTGGGAAGGTGCTCGGTACCGTCCACTCTTCTGACAGAGCCAGTAGTGAGGACACCAGTTTTCTGCAAGAGCTGTTCGTTGATGAAATCAGGGAGTTCAGAGAAGAAAACGGACTGGATGACTGGGAGTAAGACCTCGCCATTGATGAAAAAAATTAAGGAAGGAAAAGGAGGAGCTGACTGTCATGGCATATATAAAACCACAGAGACCAGAGCGGGTCTATGTCAAAGTCAACTCCGACTTCGACTCCACCGGCTTTATGCAGCCCCGCTCCATCACCTGGTCTGACGGCCGGGTCTTTAAGATAGAGGCAGTGAAAGACTTCCGCCCGGCGTCCTCCATCGCACAGGGGCTTCCCGGCGACTGCTATACCGTGGTCATCAAAGGAGAGTTGAAACACCTGTTCTTTGAGCGTTCCGACCCGCACTTCGCAACAAAGGTCGGCCGCTGGTTTGTGGAGACGGCGCCCGCCAGCACGTAAACTACATTTTCTGACGCGAGGGAAAGACGGCTGATTACCTGAAAAAGAACTTGTGAGGAAGGAGGCAGAAACGCATGGATCCCAGTGCTTTCGCCGGGATCGATCTCAAGTCGTTTTACGCATCGGCGGAACTGGCAGATCGACACTACGATCCCCTGACAACGAATCTCGTTGTGGCCGATCCTACCCGCACGGATAAAACCATCTGCCTCGCTGTGTCTCCCTCCTTGAAAGCCCATGGGATATCGGGCCGCGCTCGTCTCTTCGAGGTCATCCAGCGCGTCAAGGAAGTGAACGCGGAGCGGTTCCGCAAGGCCCGCCGTCTCGGTGTGCTGCCGAAGGGCGAGGATGGGAAGTACCACTTCACCTCCACCTCTTTTGATGCGGAAGCCCTCGAAGCTGACCCATCGCTTGAGTTGGGATACATCGTCGCCCCTCCACGCATGAAGCTCTACGAGCAGATCAGTACACAGATTGTCTCCGTGTACATGAAATACATCAGTCCGGATGACATTATCGTTTATAGCATCGATGAGGTGTTTCTGGATCTGACCGCCTACCTGGACACCTATCACATGACCGCCCATGAACTGGTCATGCAGATGATCCGGGAAGTGCTCTACACAACCGGCATCACGGCGACAGCAGGCATCGGGACAAATCTCTACCTGGCGAAGGTCGCCATGGATATAGTAGCGAAACACGTCCCCGCTGATAAGGATGGCGTGCGAATCGCAGAACTGGATGAAATGAAGTACCGTGAGCTGCTGTGGTGTCATAAGCCTCTCACGGACTTTTGGCGTATCGGTCCTGGCATAGCCCGCAGGCTCGAATCCCTCGGCTGCTATACGATGGGAGATGTTGCGCGGCTGAGCGAAAAGGATGAAGGACAACTGTATGATGCACTTGGCATCAATGCAGAGCTGGTCATCGACCACGCCTGGGGCTGGGAGCCGTCTGACATTGCGACAATCAAGAGCTACAAACCGCAGAGCAACAGTCTGGGTGCTGGACAAGTCCTCATGGAACCGTACACGGCTGAGAAAGCGAAGCTGATCACTCGTGAGATGACGGAGCTGCTGGTGCTGGATCTGGTGCGGAAGGGTCTGGTGACGAAGAAGATCGAGTTGACCATCGGTTATGACAGGACGAGCATTACCCCCTCCGCTTTCCCGAAGGTGTATAACGTTGCCAAGACCGGAAAACCGTATAAGGGGAAAGTCGGTATGGATCACTACGGCCGCCCCTGCCCCAAGCATGCACATGGGACCGGGAACCTCGACCGCTGGACCAGTTCCACCCAGCGTATCATGGCTGTCATGATGGATCTGTATGACCGGATCGTGGACTCGGACCTGACGATTCGCCGTGTCAACGTCGTAGCTGTGAATCTTATCCCGGAAGACCAGATTCCGAAAGAAGCGCCGGAGCAACTGAATCTCTTTATTGATTATGAAGCCCTCGCCCGTGAACGTGAAGCTGAACGCAGGCAGGACGAGCGTGAGAGGAAAATACAGGAAGCCACACTTGCTATCCAAGGCCGATACGGAAAGAACTCATTGTTGAAGGGCTTCAACTTTATGGAAGGAGCTACGACGCGGGCCCGCAACGGTCAGATTGGCGGGCATAGGGCTGGGGACGGCAGGAGCTCCGCTGCTGGCACTCACACCACTTCCAGCTCCCGTGCTGCCGATGTGGATGAGAAGCCCGAGGGAGGTGATGATCCATGACGAAAGGCTTAAAAGAAGGCGAGCCGAACGGCCGCGATGTTTACCCGGACATCATCGATCATCCGCACTGGCAGAGCCCAACAAGGCCGCACATGAGCCTCTACGACCGCGCCGCGCAATTCTCTGCCTTTGATGCGCTGGCAGGGTATAGTGATATGGTGAAAGAGGAACAGCGGATTACGGACACGCAGGCGGAGCTGTCCGAATCTGCTCTGGAAGGACTTAATCAGAAGCTGAATCTGATAACCGATGTGATTGCGGACGGGCATCATCCCACCCTAACCTTCACCGTTTTCAAACTAGATGAACGGAAGTCTGGCGGCGCATATATTGAAATCACCGACGCGGTGAAGAAGGTTGATTCGGCCTTGCGGAAGGTCGTGCTTATGACCACAGAGGGGAGAGGCCGGGTCAACAAAACCATCGACTTCGACAAGATCACGGCGATCCACGGAGAGCTGGTGGACTATTTGGATAATGAGATGGATTGATGTACACGGCCTCGGGTGTGTCCATCGAGGGGCGAAAAAAAGGCCCAGAAGGGCCGAAAAGGGTAAAAAAATAAGCGGAGCCGAAGCCCCGCCAGACTTACAACTGTTAGATGCTACTAACCACAGGGCAAAAAACAGCCCAGGTGGGCTAAAAAGGCAAACAAGGGCGCAGTCGCAATTGACCACGCCCTGTTTTTTCATTTCCGCACACATTCTATATCAGGTTAAAATCGGTACTGTCATCCTTGTGCCATCCCAGACTCTTCGCCCAGTCTTTCAGCTGTGTTTTCGTCATGCCGTTTTCGTCCGTTTCCCCGCGCTGCATCGTGTTAATTGCCCGGATGAACTCTGCCATGCCACTCGCACCGCCGACATCATCGATCAGCATCTCTCCGTCCCTGGCTAACAGCACAGGCCTATAGGTAACCCTTGCCTTGATGTTGCTCTTGTCGAGCATGTCCTGTGTGATCTTCCCTTTTTCCACCAGATCCACGCAGTTCCGGCTACCCGTGATTCTGATCTGCCAGTTGTCCCCGAAGTCGTACTGGTAGAGAAGCTCATCCGTGAAGCTGTATACAAAGGGCTGTTTCATCGGTGAATCCAAATCCCTCTCCAGGATTTCATCAATCTCATCATCCATACCGTCATCCAGCATTTCTTGATAGGTACTGACATCCTCCCCATCCCGGAAATCATCGGTGCAATGCATGTTCCGCACCGCGAGAACTTCTCCAATAGACAGCCGCTCCAGAATATCGAATGCGCCGCGTTCAAAGACCTGGTTGAGCAAGGATACGGGGAGATCACGCAGCTTCCTTACCTCCACTCTAAATCCATGGACATACTTATCCGCCTTCGGCGGGTCAAACTTTCTGCCATCCCATCCATATACAGGCTGGCAGCGTAGCGGCTTGGCATCACCCTCATCCCTGTAATTCCCGTACTCGATATAGTATTCCCTGTCCAAATCAACTTCCTTCATGCTCTCCCGGCTTCCAATCAGACCCTCATCCCAGCACTGTGACACACAAGGGCCAGTGTATTTCTTTCTCAGCCAGTTCTTGAAGCTGCCGCGCTCATAGT
>CAZJCB010000012.1:24845-25058 GCA_964544245.1 uncultured Christensenella sp. | reverse complement strand
ACCTTGTACAGGCCCCCCTCCGGCCCGCGGTCAAAGATGTTGTAGCGCGGCTGGTGCAGCAGGGGATGGACGCCCATCCCCTCCAGGATGTCCACGGCCCTGGCGGTCATGTCCGGGTTGTAGTTGGACAGCGCGGCGTACAGCGCCTTGCCGCTGCTCACCGCGCGGGCCAGCGCGCCCATGGTTTCCTCCAGCGGCGTTTCCGGGTCAGGC
>CAZJCB010000012.1:24251-24835 GCA_964544245.1 uncultured Christensenella sp. | reverse complement strand
CATACTCCAGCCCCATCCGTTTCAGGCTCGCATCCAGGCTGGAGAGCAGGTATTTTCGGCTGCCCCACTCGCCGTAGGGGCCTTCCCACATGTAGTAGCCCGCCTTGGTGGAGACGATGATCTCATCCCGGTGCGTGGCCAGGTCCCCCCTGAGGATCTTCCCGAAGGTCTCCTCCGCCGTGCCGGGCAGGGGGCCGTAATTGTTGGCCAGGTCAAAATGCGTGATGCCCAGGTCGAAGGCGCCCAGCACCATCTCCCGGCTGTTCTCAAAGGGGAAGAGGCTGCCGAAATTGTGCCAGAGCCCCAGGGAGACGTAGGGAAGCTTCAGGCCGCTCCTGCCCGCGCGCTTGTAGCGCATGTCCTTGTACCGGTCCGCGTTTGCCTTATACATGTTTCCTCCGTATCGGCGCAATGCCGCCTTGATTTTGTTCCCCTGTTGATTTCATTATACCCTTGCCTGGGGTATACTTCAACGAAGAGACGGAGCGTTGCTCCAAAAGGGGTGCGGCATGAGATTTGTTTCGTGGAATGTCAACGGTTTCAGGGCTGTGCTGCAGAAGGGGTTTGACGAAGCCTTCGTCGCC
>CAZJCB010000012.1:1591-24241 GCA_964544245.1 uncultured Christensenella sp. | reverse complement strand
CTTCAACCAAACGGCTTTACTTCACGCAAAGGAGAGCGGCATGAAATTCGTCTCATGGAACGTCAACGGCTTCAGGGCTGTGTTGGGAAAAAACTTCGACGAGGCCTTTATCGCGCAGGACGCGGATTTTTTCTGCCTGCAGGAGACCAAGATGCAGCCCGGCCAGGCCGAGTATGACCCGCCGGGGTACGCGGATTTCTGGCATTCCGCCGAAAAGAAGGGTTATTCGGGCACCGCGGTGTTCGCCCGGCATGAGCCGATGGCCGTCACCCATGGCATCGGCGACGGCCACCTGGACGAGGGCCGCGTGATGACGCTGGAATACCCCGGTTTTTTCCTGGTCAACGCCTACGTGCCCAACGCCCAGCCGGAACTGAAGCGCCTGGATTACCGCATGGCGTTTGAGGACGCGATGCGAAGCCACCTGATGGAACTGGACAGGAGGAAGCCCGTCGTCTACTGCGGCGACCTGAACGTTGCGCACCAGGAGATCGACCTGAAATACCCGCGGCAAAACCGGGGCCAGCCCGGCTTTTCCGATGAGGAGCGGGAAAAGATGACCCTGCTGCTTTCCGCCGGCTTCACCGACAGTTTCCGCCGCCTTTACCCCGACAGGGCCGAGGCCTATACCTGGTGGAGCTACCGCAGCAACGCCCGGGCCAGCAACGCGGGCTGGCGCATCGACTACTTCGTCGTCTCCAACCGCATCGCGGACCGGATCAAGGAAGCCGGCATTCAGAACCAGGTCTACGGCTCCGACCACTGCCCCGTGACGCTGGAGATCGACCTATAGCGGTTTTATCGATTTTCTGAGGGGATTTGGGCCCTCAGGCTCCCTGGCAAGGGACTTGAAAGGCAGCGGTTCCAGCCGCTGCCTTTTCGCGGATTTCCTGCCTTTGTGACAGGAAGAACCGGTTTTCGATCAGTCAATACTGCTGCTTTTTCAGGAACAGCCGGAAGGCGGCCGCCAGGACCAGCAGGCTGTAAGCTGACCCGATGAGCATGTACAGGCCGTAGCCCAGGTTGGCGGGGTCGCGGTCCGCCAGCAGCTGGGTGACCAGACCCTTGGCCGCCCAGAAATTGGGGAACACCCCCAGGATGTACTGCTTTGCACCAGAAAAGGCCGGCAGCAGGAGCAGCATGGGGAGCAGCGCCAGCAGGCCGGTACCTTTGATCCAGGCGAAACCCTCCACCTTGTTCCTGGCCAGCCCGCCCAGCAGCAGCGCCAGCGCGGGCGCTGTCAGGCCGGAAACAACGCTGAAAAGGAGGATCTGACCGATGCTGAGCCGGTCAAACAGCCTTTCGCCCATCAGTTGGTAGGCGTCGGCGGCCAGCAGCTTGGTGCCCGTGAGGACCAGGAAGACGCTCAGCGCCGCGGCCAGGAAGACGTAGCCCATCTTGAACAGCAGGTAGCCCGGCAATCCCAGCGGGGTGGCGGCGATGGTGTGCAGGGTGTGCTCGTCCTTGTGGTCCAGCAGCATAAACGTCGCCATCGCGCCGAAAATGACGCCGCAGAAGGCCGAGACCATCATTACCATCAGCAGGGTGACCCCCTGCGCGGTGAGCGCCTCCATCGGGGGAAGCGAATCTTTCAGGCGCGGGAACACAAAGCAGGACAGGAGCAGCAGGACCGCGGGGAACCCCAGCATCAACAGGGAGATGGGGTCCCGCAGGATCCCCTTGAACTCAAATCGGAAGAGCCTCGCATACTTGTTCATGTTCATGACCCCACGCAGGCGTGCCGCCTGAACAGGCGGAGGACGGGGAAACGGTAGAGTGACAGCGCCACGGCGGCAAGGTAGAGGAAACCGGCGGCCGCTTTTGACGCGTCGCCAGTGGAGGATACGGCATAATTGAGGATGTCCGTCGCGGCGCCGGAGGGCGACAGCATCACCAGCCATTCCCAGGACGCTGGGATGACGCCTGTTTCAAACAGGATGGCGGGAAGGAAGGACAGCAGGGCGAACAGCATGACGTAGCCCAGCGTGGAGGTGAAATCCCGGCTCCTGAGCGCCAGGGCCAGGCCGATGGCCGCGTGCGCCGCGGTGATCGCGCAGACAAACAGCGCGAGGGCCAGATACCTGAGCGCCATGCCGTGCAGGAAGTAGAGCGCCAGGCTGATGACCAGCGCCGACAGCAGGCCCAGCGCGGCCGCCGCGAGCGCCTTGGAGGCGATGATCATGCCGGTGGATACGGGCAGCACCATCATGGTCTTGGCCGTGCCGTCCGTGCGCTCCAGGTGGTGGAAGGCGCCCGCGAGCAGCAGGCTCATGAAGCCCGCGTCCATGTACAGCAACAGAGGGGCAAACCGTCTGGATTCTTCCGCTGACAGCAGCGCGAAAATGCCGACCCACAACAGGGAAGTCAAAAGGCTGACCGGCAGGATCCTGTAGCTGACCATCCGCTTCATTTCGCCCAGGAACAGCCTGACGAACGCGTTCATGCCACCCTCACCCCCGTCACCCGGATAAAGATGTCCTCCATGCTGGTTTCCCCGCTGTGGAGGGTTTCGATCTCCTTCTCTTTGAGCAGGCTGAGGAAGTCCGCGTTGGTGCCGATCCCCTCCATCGGGAAGCCGCGGCTTTCCAGCTTTCCCGACTCCCGGTATTCCACGGTCACCTCGCGGCTGCCGTAGCGCAGTTTCAGTTCCCGCGGCGTTGAAACCTCCGCGAGCTTTCCCTGCACGCAGAAGGCGACCCGGTCGCACAGCTGCTCCACGTCGCTCATCAGGTGCGTCGTCAGGAACACCGTGCCGCCCGCCTGGCGGAACTCCGCGATCATATCCTTGATAATCCGCGCGTTCGCCGGATCCAGACCATTGGTCACCTCGTCCAGAAACAGGATGCGCGGCGCGTTGAGCATCGCACGCACAAAGTTTAGGCGTACCTTCATCCCCTTGGAATACTCTCCGACCCTCATGTCGCGGTATTCCCACAGGCCCACCCGCGTGAGCAGTGCCTGGACGTCCGCGCCCTTCCTGTAAAAGCCCCGGAAGAAATTCATGTTCTCCATCGCGGTGAGCTTGGTGAAGTGCACCGGCATCTCAAACCCCACGCCGATCTGCTCGTAATAGGCGCGCCCGGTTTTCCGCAGGTCCTCCCCAAAGCACAGGATGCTGCCCCGGTAATCCTCCAGCAGTTTGGTCAGGATCTTCTGCGTAGTGGATTTGCCTGCGCCAGAGGGGCCCAGCAGGCCGAAGATCTCGCCCTCCCGCACGTCAAAATCCATTCCCGCAAGCGCCTCCTGCTTTGCCTTGGGGTAGCGGTAAGCCAGGTTCCTGACTGTAAACGCGTTTGTCATCGCCTGATGTTCTCCTTCTTGATGAAGACCGGGAGCTTTTAGGGGATTTAATCCCCCAATCCCCCTGACAAGGGATCTTATCCCTTGACCCGCTGATTTTTCTTCCTGCCGGAATTGGTTGCCTGATTGAAATGTGAGGAAAGACGCTGCGTTGGTAATCGTTCATTCCACGCTTCGGGGTTTCCCGCACAGCCCGTGCTGCATCATGTCCAGCGCCAATTCCAGCTGAGCGTAGGCTTCTTCCGTCCCTTGTACGCCGGGCAGTTGGTGGAGGTTGCTCAGCAGGATATCCAGCATCCTGCGCACGAATTCCGGTGTGAACCGCCCGTCGACCTGGCCTGAACGGACGGCGCCTTCCGCCAGCGCCTGCATCATCTGTTCCTTCTCATCCGGGAAGCATTCCTGCAGCCTTTTCAGGACGCCGGGTTCTTCACTGAGCAGGCGGGTGGACAGGCTGTAGATGCGCTTGTCCTGGAACATGAACGCCATCATTTCCCGGCTGATGAGCTTGACGGTCCCGAAGAAATCAGCGCCCGGGGCGAGCCCCTGCAGCCGGGGGAGGAAGAACTCGAACTTCTTCCGGGAGATGACGTCCATCAGCGCCAGGTAGAGGCCGAACTTGTCTCCGAAGTGGTGGTACAGGCTGCCCTTGCTCACCCCGGCGCGCCTGAGGATGTCGTTGAGCGAGGCCTCTCCCCAGGATTTCTGTGAAAACTCGTCCAGCGCGGCCTCGTACAGCTGCGGGAAGCGCGGCAGCGGGTTCTCCGCGCCGGTGAGCTGCTTCAAGTCATAGCTTCTCTTCACAGGCTTCGCTTCACGGTTTCCCGCGCCCTTTCTGCCTGGGCGGCCGGCCGCCTTTGACGCGGTCAGTCTTCATCCTTGATTACGGGGCGCCCGGTTTTCCTTTTCTGCAGGATCCTGCTGAAAACTTTCAGCTTCAGATAGCCCAGCGCCACAACGCCCAGCGCGATCAGCGCCCATCCCCACCATTCCATCGGATTGCCTCCCTTTTTAAGGTTAGACCGGACGGTCTAAACCGGATGGTCTAATGATAGCGCGGAGTGTCGATTCTGTCAAGCAGAAAAAACGCCATGTCCGTTCGGGTGAACGGGCATGGCGGAAAGTAACCGGGAAATCAGAGAATGGAAAGGGATTCCTTGCTTTTTTCAGTCCTCCCACTTCCTGGCCAGGTCGTCGATCTGCCGGGCCAGTTTGTCTTTGAGTTTGTTGCCCATCCCCTGGCTGCCCTGTACCAGGCGGGTGAGGCGGGCAAGGGCCTGGGCGAGGGAGTTTTCCACCTTGACGGTCTTTTGCAGCTTGCCTTTCTTCTTCTCCGCCGGCGCGCGCGGGCCGGTTTCTGTCTGCTTGTCCTGCACCAGCGACCAGGCGTCGCCGGAATAGGGGACAAAAGTGCCGTGCCCGCGCTCTTTCAGCAGGGTTTCAAAGGCGAGGGCGGACCCCTCGTCGCCGTGGGTGACGAACACGCGCCGCGGCTTCGGCTCGAAACTGCCGATCCATGTCAGCAGCCCCGCCTGGTCGGCATGGCCGGAGATGGCCTTGAGCGCGCGGATCTGCGCCTTGACAGTGATGGTTTCGTTGAACAGCCTGACGGTCTTCGCGCCGTCATACAGCTGCCTGCCCAGGGTGCCCACGCTCTGGTAGCCGACGATGAGGACGGTGGATTCCGCCCGCCAGAGGTTGTGCTTCAGGTGGTGGCGGATGCGGCCCGCCTCGGCCATCCCGGAGGCGGAGATGATGACGCAGGGGCGCTTTTCAAAGTTGATCCGCTTGCTCTCCTCCGCCGTCACGCAGATCTTCAGGTCCGGGAAACTGATGGGGTTGCGGCCCTCGTCCAGTATTTTCTGCATGTCCGCGTCAAAGCAGTCGTCCCGGCAGTCCAGGAACACGCGGGTCGCGTTGATCGCCAGCGGGCTGTCCATGTACACCGGGAAGCCGCTGTGCCCGCGGACCATCCCCCTCTCCTTGATTTCACGCAGGAAATAGAGGATCTCCTGGGAGCGACCCACCGCGAAGGAGGGGATGACCACGTTGCCGCCCCGGTCAAAGGTGGTCTGCAGCGCGTCGGTCAGGTCGGCCAGGTAGTCCGGGCGCTCGCCGTGCAAGCGGTCGCCGTAGGTGGATTCCATCACGACGAAATCGGCCCGGCTAAGGTACTGCGGGTCCTTGAGGATGGGCTGGTCCAGGTTGCCGATGTCCCCTGAGAACACCAGGGTGCGGGTCTCCCCGTTCTCCGTCAGGGCCATTGTCACGGACGCTGAGCCCAGCAGGTGGCCGGCGTCCGTAAAGGACAGGGCGCAGCCGGGGAGGACCTCCCGCGTTTCCCTGTAGGGAAGCGGCCGGAACAGCGAAAGCGCCTTTTCGGCGTCCTCCTGCGTATACAGCGGCACGTAGGGCGCTTCGCCCGCGCGGCTTGCCTTGCGGTTGCGCCATTCGGCCTCGCTCTCCTGGATGTGGGCGGAGTCGCGCAGCATGATGTCGCACAGCTGCCTGGTGGCGGGCGTCGCGTGGATCTCCCCGCTGAAGCCCTCCTTGACCAGCGCCGGGAGCATGCCGGAGTGGTCGATGTGCGCGTGGGTCAGCACCACGCAGTCCACCTGGGCGGCGGCGACCGGCAGCCTCTGGTTTTCATAGGTGTCCTGCCCCTGCTCCATGCCGCAGTCCACCAGGACATGCCTGCCGTTGACGGTGACCAGGAAGGCGCTCCCCGTGACCTCGCGCGCCGCGCCCAGGAACAATACGTCCATTTTCTTCTCCTCTTTACCGCGCCGCCTGGAGCGCCGCGTCCTTTTCTTCCCTGTCGGCTTTTTCGCTGTAGAGCTGGTACAGATGCCAGTACAGTCCCTTCCTGCCCATCAGCTCCGCGTGGCTGCCGTGCTCTTCCAGCCCCTTGTCGGTCAAAACCCAGATGACGTCGGCGCCCCGGATGGTGGTCAGCCGGTGCGCGATGGTCAGCGTGGTGCGCCCCCGGGTCAGCGCCTCAAGCGACCTTTGCACCAGCATTTCAGACTCGTTGTCCAGGGCGCTGGTCGCCTCGTCCAGCAGCAGGATGGGCGGGTCCTTCAGGAACACGCGCGCGATGGACAGCCGCTGTTTCTGCCCGCCGGAAAGCTTGACCCCGCGCTCGCCCACAAAGGTGTCATAGCCGTTGGGCAGCGCGCTGATAAAGCCATGCGCCCCGGCGCGTTTGGCGGCTTCTTCCACGTCCTGCCGGCTGGCGCCGGGCCTGCCGTAGACGATGTTCTCAAACACGGTGCCGGAGAAGAGGTAAACGTCCTGCTGCACCATGCCGATGCTGCCGCGCAGGGATTTGAGCGTCAGATCCCTGACGTCCTGCCCGTCAATGAGAATGCGGCCCTGGGTCACGTCGTAAAAGCGGGGGATGAGGTTGCACATCGTCGTCTTCCCGGAGCCGCTGGGTCCGACCAGGGCGACGTTCTGCCCCCGGGGCACGTGGAGGTTGACGCCGTCCAGCACCTTCGCGCCGTCGTCCTCATAGCTGAAGCTGACGTTGTCCAGCGTGATCTCGCCCCTCACGTCCTTCAGGGGTTTCGCGCCCGGCTTGTTGGTGATCTCCAGCGGCGCGTCCATGATCTCAACAAAGCGCTCGATGCCGGTCATCCCGCGCTGGAACTGCTCGGCGAACTCCACCAGGCGGGTGACGGTATTCAGCAGCAGGTTCACAAACAGCAGGTAGGAGGCGAATTCGCCCGGGGAGAGCTGCCCCCGGGACAGGTACCAGGCGCCCGCCACGATGACCAGCAGGTTCATGAAGCCGTTGAGCAGCCGGGTGGTGGAGTGGAAGCCGGCCATGACGAGGTACTGCTTCTTTTTCAGCACCAGGAAGGTCTGGTTGCCCTCCTCGAATTTCCCCTTTTCCATCTCCTCGTTGGCAAAGGACTGCACCACGCGCATGCCCAGCAGGCTGTCCTCCGCCTGGGCGTTGATCTCGCCCAGCTGGTGCCGGCAGGCCTTGAAGGTGGCGCGCATCCTGCGGTTGAACAGGAAGATGGAGACGAGCAGCAGCGGCAGCGCCAGGAAGATGATCAGCGTGAGCTGCAGGTTCATGCCCGAGAGCAGGATGAAGGACACCGCCAGTTGGATCGTGCCGATCAGGAACTCCTCCGGGCAGTGGTGGGCGAATTCCGTCACGTCAAACAGGTCGCTGGTGATGCGCGCCATGATCTGGCCGATCTTGGTGTCGCTGTAATAGGAAAAGGACAGCTGGGACAGGTGGCTGAACAGGTCGCTGCGCATGTCCCGTTCCATCATCGCGCCCATGATGTGGCCGCGTGACTGCATATAGTAGCGGCTGCCCGCCTCCAGCAGGAGCAGGCCCAGGTAGGTCAGGCCCAGCCGGAGCACGACGGAGAGGGTGATGCTGGCAATGTCGCTGACCGCCAGGTCGGTGATCTCCCTGACGATCAGGGGGAACACCAGCGCGCAGGCGGTGGACACCGCGGCGCACAGCAGGCTCATCGTCAGGACGCCCGGGTAGGGCCTGTAGTAGGGGATGAAGCGCCGGATGAGCCCGGCTGGGCGGGAAGAGGCCATGCGAACTCCTTGCTCTATGTGTATTAGGGTTCCGCCAGGGTGAAGCCGCCCGGGTCGGGCGGGGCCAGCGGCGTGATCAGGAAGGCCGCGTCGTCCCTCAGCAGCGAATAGACGGCCCCGCCGTCCGTTTCCGCCGCCATCAGGCTGTAGCCCAGCAGCGCCTTGTCAGAGGCGAGGAACAGGAGGTCCTTCCGCATCAGGCCCGGCGCGGCGGAGGCCGGACGGACGCCGGTGACCCTCGCGTTTTTGCCCTCCAGGGTGACGCTGCGGGTGGTATAGCCGTGGTAGCTGCCGCTCATGACCTCCCCCCCTTGCAGCCCTTCGGGAACGGGGAGGGCGGCGCCGAAAGCCTGGGCCAGCGCCCGCGCGTCCGCGCTTTGCACCGCGTCCATCTTCGTCAGCGGTTCTTCCGCCGCCTGTACCAGGAACTCGTCAGAGCGCTTGCTCTGCTCGTCTTCCATCATGACGGAAAAGACGTAGAAAGCGCCCATGACGATGAGGGACATCAGGGCGGCCAGGATCCTACGGATCAACAGTTGCTGTACTCCTTTCGGGGCATACCGGGCGGCTTATACTAATCTCACTCATAAACACTTTGATGCGGTGGATCTTTTCCGCCCTGTCTTCCTCTCACTCAGTCAGCGTAGACTCCGCTACGCCTCCTTCCCTCGACATCGGCAGGACGAAAAATCTCTCTTCGCATCGGTGCGTTTATTCCTTCGATTAGCATTATTTCAACAGCGCGCGGATCTCCGCGCCCAGCAGGGTGTCCAGTTCCCTCGTTTCGCCCCGCGCGTGCTCAAAATACGCGCGGTAGAAGGCCCTGGCGAGCACCCTGGCCTCCTCTTCACTCAGATAAGGCGAGGAGAGGATGTTGCTGATGACGTCCCTCGCGGGGACGGCCAGGTAGCGGTGCAGGGAGCCCTTGAAGGACACGCCGAACACCCGCGGGATGTGGGTGTTGTCGCTGGCGACAAAGATGCGCATGTAGTCGCGGGAGAGGTCCTCCAGGTAGCCCTGCAGGAAACCGTCCCCGTCCTTCGCCAGTTCCAGGCAACGGCGCAGGCGCGCGTCGTCAAACAGTTCCCTGGCCATCGCCCGGGCTTCCCCCTCCGGGTGCTGCTCCGGGTGCTCGAAGCCGTGCAGCAGGCGGCACTTGATGACGGAGAAATCCACCCGCCGCGGGTCCCGCTCGTGCAGCCTTCCGTGCAGCAGCAGCCTGCGCTGTGTTTCCAGGTTGTCCGGTTCCAGCCGCTCCGCCTGGCTGAGGGCATGGTATTTCATCCGCGGGTCTTCCGCCGTGTCCGCCAGGAACAGCAGCTCGTCCAGCGTTTTCCCCTCCAGGTCCGGCAGGGTATGTTTCCTTGAAAACAAAGGCATTTTTCCTCCATGGCGCCGCATATCGCTCTGTTCATATTACCATGCCGCGGGGTGATTGACAAATGTCCGGGCATCCGCTACATTGAAACTGCGCCGTTTGGCGCGGGGGTGCTGGCTTGTGCCGGCTGAGATCGGGCGTTCTGCCCGGGACCCCTGAACCTGATCCGGATAATGCCGGCGTAGGGAATGTTTTTTCATTTCAGCCGCCCGCAGCCTGCCGGGCGGCTTTTTGCCCGGCAAGAAAGTGAGATGGATCCATGCGCAGCAAATCCCTGGTCCGCCTGGTGGAGTCGGCCGTCCTCATCGCCGTGGGCACGGTCCTGAGCATCCTGTCCTTCCCCGGCTTCTGGCCGCTGGGGGGCAGCATCACCTTCTGCGCGATGCTGCCGCTCGTGCTGCTGGCGCACCGCCACGGCACCCCCTGGGGGCTGCTGTGCGGGCTGATCTACGCCCTCCTCCAGATGGTGCTGGGCTTTCAGAACGTCCAGTACGCGACCAGCGCCCTGATGGCGTTTGGGATCATAATGCTGGACTATATCCTGCCCTTCACCCTGATCGGCTTTTCAGCGGTGTTCAACAAGGCGCTGAAAAGCCGCCCTGCAGCGATTGCGTCCGGCATCCTGATGACCTTCACGCTTCGTTTCCTGTGCCATTTCGCCTCCGGCGTCATCATCTGGGAAGCGCTCTGGCCCAACGAGCTGGGCTGGGCCGCGCCGCTGTGGTCGCTGTCCTACAACGGCTCCTACATGCTGCCGGAAACGCTGATCACCCTCATGGTGGCGCTCATTTCCTATAGGCCCCTGAAGCGCTACTGGCTCGGGGAAGATATTGCCGCGGCATAAGGTCAATTCCGGGGGGTTCGGGGGGACGAAGTCCTCCCGAGCGTACCCCCGTTCTCCCGTTCTCCCGGTCTCTCCTTTCCCCGTCCTTGCCCGGCTTTCGGGCCCTGTGCTATACTCACGCCATGACGGAGCGGGAAGGGAAAACGGGTCCTGATTACCTGGGCCACCGCGCGCGGCTGCGGGGGCGCTTCGCGTCCTCGGGCCTTTCGGGGTTCGCGCCGCACGAGGCGCTGGAGCTCCTGCTCACCTACGCGATCCCCCTGCGGGACGTAAAGCCCATCGCTTATGACCTGCTGCGCCGCTTCGGCAGCCTGAAAGGCGTGCTGGAGGCCCCGCTGGAGGAATTGAAGGCAGTGGACGGCGTCAAGGATGTCGCGGCGACCCTCCTGGGGATGCTGCTGCCCCTCTTCCGGCTGTACCGTCAGGAATTGTCCAGCCCCGGGGACGCCCCGGCAACCGCTGCGGACCTGATCGCCCGCTGCCAGGCCCTGCTGATGGGGCAGGGGGTGGAGCGCTTCCTGGTCATCGCGCTGGACGCCCGCGGGCGGATGCTCAGCGACAGCTTCGTTTCCTCGGGCGATGAGGGCGAGACGGCCGTCTACCCCCGGCTGATCGCGAAGGAACTGCTGCGCTCGGGCGCCGCCGGCTGCGTGCTGGCGCACAACCACCCTTCCGGCCTGGCGAAGCCTTCCAGGGCGGACATCGAGATGACCCAGGCGCTGCGCGCGATGCTCAAGCCCCTGTCCGTCGCGCTGCTGGACCACGTGATCGTGGCGGGGGACGGCGCTTTCAGCTTCGCCCAGAGCGGGCTGCTGTAAACGGACGGGAAAGTGATATCAATATGGCAAGACGTCGGAAAAGCGGGTGTTTCGGGATGGTGCTCAAACTGATCTTCTGGCTGGCCCTCCTGGGGGCGCTGGCCTTCGCCGGGCTGTTCGCCCATCTGCTCTACCGTGAGTACACCCTGCCGCGCCCGGGCTCCTATACGGCGATGATCGTGCTGGGCGCCCAGGTCAACCCGGACGGCACGCCCAGCGTGCAGCTGGAGTGGCGCCTGTCCAAGGCCCTGGACATCTACAAACACCAGCGCCTGCCCGTCGTGGTGACAGGGGCCCAGGGAAAAGACGAGCCCGCGACGGAAGCCTCGGTGATGAAGGCCTGGCTGGCGGACAAAGGCGTCAGCCCGGACGACGTGCTGACGGACGAGACGTCCTTGAACACGAAGCAAAACATCGCCAACGCCCTGAGCCTGCTGCCCCAGGGAACGGTCGACGTGATGATCGTCACCAGCGACTACCACCTGCCCCGCGCGCTGCAGGTCGCCAGGGACCTGGGGCTCAATCCCTCCGGCGCCGGCAGCCCCATCAAGCAGGAATACTGGCTGAAAAACCATTTCCGCGAGACCCTGGCCTGGGGGAAATACCTGGTGGAGAAGGTCGTCCCGCTGCCCTGGCTGGACGAACTGTAGTCCGGCTCCGCGCCGCCCGCGGGTGATCGAACAGCAAGGCAGGGAAGCAAGGCCCTGCTTTGTCATTGGGATATCTATCCTGACTTGCGTGTTTTCCGCGCGTATGCGGTCCGCCGCCATTGGACCCAAGGCAGCCGGGGATCCTACATGAAAGGGAAGGCCCCCGCATCCCCCTGAAAACAGACTGTTTGAACACACCCGCCCACCCAATGCCTTCAGGCTGTATTGGGCCGGGGGGGGACCGCGTTGTCCGCTGTTTACAAACGTGCAGGGATTTCCGGCATTTCCGGCGGCTAAATGCTTTTTGACCTTGAATAGTGAGGATTGTCAACGCTTCCGGGGCGTCCATTTAAACGCCGGACGCCCGGCATGAGCCGGCGGTTAAGGCGGCTAAATGCCGGGAGCTCACGCGCTTTCGCCGACAGGTCCGGGTGCAGCCGGACCGGCGGAAGGGGCGCGGTGGACAGCGTGGACTGATTTAGTTGACCGATTGGTGGGCATCTCCACGCAAAGGTCAGAGCCATTCAACATACGGAGGACGTCGTTCCGGCCGTCAGGGGACGGGGCCCCGCCGACATTCGATGCCCCCTTGTATTGAGAGGAAATTCCATCCTGACACAGGCCGCGGCCTGCTCCTTCGGGACAAGCGCCGGGAGCGTCTCCCCGGCGGCTATTCCGGGGGGAGTTTCGGCGCTTTGACATTCAGAAATTTCGCCAGGGCGTCCACCGCGAGCTGATGATCCTGCGTATCGCTCAAGCCGGAGACCGTGATGGCCCCCACAACGCCGAGGTTTTTCAGCCGCAGGGGGAAACACCCGCCGCAGAACACGACCTCCGGCGCGGAAAAGCCATGGTCCTCCGGCTGGTTGCCGCCGGTCAGGGCTTCCAGTTTCAGGCGCAGGGAACTTTTCCAGCACTCCAGCGTGCCCTTCTCCTTGCGGGCGATCCAGCGGCTGAAGTTGGGTTTGGGCTGCCCCAGGCCGCAGTGAAACACCGGCGCGCCCAGAAGGCTGACGCGCAGCGCGACGTCGGCGCCGGTTTCAAGGCCCAGATCCCGCAGGACCAGGCCGAGCTGCCAGGCCTCCGCGGCGTCAATATGATCCAGCCGTAGGGATTCTTCCTGCTGGGTGACAATGTCCAGAAGTTTCTTGTGATAGGTCCTGTTCGCTTCCTCCATGGCGGGCCTCCTTCGCGTCTCCGGCACGGGCGGGTTTCGTCCGCCGCTTCACGCATCATACCGAAACCCGCCGGACGGCACAAGCGGTAACTCCAGCCGGGAAGCGTTGACGGCACATGACCTCGGGTATATCATGTCCTTGTCGTATAAGAACTTGATGATTGTGCCGTTCATTTGAAAACCAGAAGTCAATTTTCTCTTGGCATGTTTGGATTGAAGGAGGCATTCGCCATGAAGCAATCGATGATTCGCCGACCCCTATTGTTCAGTATGATCCTCTTGCTGGCTGTTCTTTTCAGCCCGCCCGCCATGGCAAACCATCCCGACGGCGGGGAGTTTACGCTTGGGACAGGCGGCACGCTCATTCATGTTACCGTCATGCCCACCGTCTATGATTACGCGGCGGAGTTTGAAGTGTATACCGACGAGAGCAACCTTGTGGACGCATTGCTCGGCGCTGGGCTGATCCAGGGGGATGCTGTGTCCTGGGGTTTCAACATCACGTCGGTGGATGGCCGGGAGGTTGATTACGGCCAGGGCGGATACTGGCACGTCTACCGCGGCAATGTGCTTCAGGCCCTCACGGAGCCCCTCCCCGTTCAGGCAGGTGACCGGTTCTTCCTGACCTTGTCGGCGCTTTGGGAGGAGGATGAAGAGGGGAACGCCCTGTTGGCGGCCAATGACCTGGATCTTCCCTGGCCGGAGAACTGGCCGGATGGGGTGCCGGGGCTTGAGGGAAGGATCATCGCGTATTTCGGCGGCGACAGCCCGGAATCCCCGCTGGGAATGGGCCTGGGCCTGGACATTTCAGGCCTGGAGGAGCAGGACCTGTTCCAGGCGTACGTGGATACCGCGGGTTCGCTCGGATTCGAACTGGTGGAGGATGAGATCAACCAGAACCTCAGACTGGTCATCATCAGGGGGAAAGGCTATGAGGTCACGCTGAGCCAGGACGTCGAAAGCATGATCCACGTGCGCAAACAGCCGCAAGGTCAGGGCGCCGGGGAAATCCCGGAGAACCTGCTGATTGAAGAGCCGCCCCTGGAGGGGCTGGTGACCGAGGCGTTGGCCCTGGAGGACGGCCTGCTGCTGCTGGGCGAGTCGGAATACGGCAACATGGGATGGATGGCGCGCGTCGGGGAAGACGGCGGCGTGCGCTGGGTGCTGGAGGAAGAGGACGGGGGCGTATTCCGCAGCGCGCGGGCGCTGCCGGACGGGAGTTTTGGAGCGCTCATCCTGCGCAAGCCCGATTTCCGGGAAGAGACGGGGGAATACGCCGTAATGCTCGGTTCCGTGACTTCCCGGGGGCAGCTGGCCCGCACGCGCAAGCTGTCGGCGCACCAGCGCTCACTCGTCCCGCTGGGGGACGGTTACTTCGCGCTGGGCACATACTACCCCAATGAGGGGGAAGCCGCCGGCGCGCAGGTGACGGTTGCGCGGCTGGATCTGAAGGGGGAGCGGAAGTGGTCGGTGCGGCTCCTTGAGCGCCCATACTCAGCAATGGAGTTCCGCAGCGCCGCGCTGGCCGGGGACGCGCTGTACCTTGCCGGGGAAAGCTTGCTGAAGGATGGAACCCAGGCGGGGTTTCTGATGCGCCTGGATTTGCGGGGGAACGTGCGCTGGACGCGTGAGATCCGGCTGGGGGAGGCCACTTATGCGGGCGGATTGGCGGTCACCCCGCAGGGGCTCGCCGTGCTGAGCGCGACGGGGTGGGATTACGGGGTGTACGACCCCGGTACGCGCCGCGGCGCGGTGCTGGCTTATTCAGACAAAGGAGACGCCCTGTGGGAGCACCCGCTGGAGGATTCCCGCAGCGCGGACTACGTGCTCAGCACGGCGCAGGGGCTCCTCGTCGGCAGCCGCGGGCTGGACCTTGAAAACTGCCCCATGTTCGGCGAGGGGTGGCTGCTGCTGCTGGATGGGGACGGACGTCCCGTGGAGGCCGGCCTTCCCGACATCGGCGGCGGGGAGATCGAACTGATGGGCCTGGCGATGGGCGCGGACGGGGCGCCGCTGCTGCTGGGCGCAACGATTTTCTGGCCGCAGGCGGCGGATGCCGCATACGTTGCCCGCCTGCAGTTGCCGGACATGCGGGGGGATTGACGAAAGGAGGGGAATGGCTTCCCTGCATGTAGTCACGACAGCGGACGCCTTGCGGATGATCCCGTCAAACAAAGGGTGGTCCTGGGCCTTGACAGCTTGGGCAGCATAGGTTATAGGCTGTCATATACTGGATAAAAAATGATGAAATTGGAGGAAGAATAGCGTGAAGAAGATCCTGTTGGTTTTGCTCGCTGCAGCTTTCCTCACCGGTATGCTGTCTGCCGGGGCGGAGGGAGCGCCGCTGAGGATCAGCGTGACCGTGCCGGACACGTATGAGGGGGAACTGAACGGCCGCCTGCTGTTCATGTTCGACAGGAATCTGACCGATGAGTGGTCCTTCGGTCCGACCGGCGTCCCGGTGTTCGGCAAGACGTTCTATGGCCTTAAGGCCGGGGACGTCATCACGCTGTCCGCGGACGACCCGGAGGTGTTCGGCTCGCCCATGCAGCTGTCTGAGGTGCCGCCGGGCGAATACGCCGCGTGGGTGACGTTTCAAAAGTACACGAAGTTCACGCGCTCCGATGGCAGCGTCGTCTGGGGCATGGCGGATCACGGCGGCGGCGGCTACGGCAACCCTTACAACCTCGGTTCGGATGCGAAGACGGTCACCCTCAGCGGCGAGGTCGCCTTCTCCCTGGACTACGAAATACCTCTTGGCTACGAACTCAAGGAGGGCCAGGTCACCCAGCAGGGCAACTATGAGGACACGGAACTCGTCAAATACCTCAAGATCAGGAGCGGGCTTCTGTCGGAATTCTGGGGCACGGACATCTATCTGGGCGCCAACGTGCTGCTGCCCAGGGGCTACGACGCGTCCAGGGCCTACCCCGTGCTGTACTTCCAGGGCTACTTTCCGGGCGGCGACGCGCCCCTGGACTACGGCAACACCGCGCCCGCCGGGGACGCAAGCCCCAAGGATTTAACCAACTTCTGGAATAGCGTCGAGGCTCCCGAAATCATCGTGGTCACCTTCCGCGACGCGAACATGTTCTATGATACGAGTTATTCGGTCAATTCGGCCAACCTGGGCCCGTGGGGCGACGCGATCATGACCGAGCTGATCCCTTACGTGGAACAGCAGTTCAACATCATCCGGGAGCCCTGGGCACGCGCGCTGGCCGGCAGAGGAGTCGGCGGGTGGGAAGCCCTGGCGATGCAGATCTTCCACCCCGACTTCTTCGGCGGCGTGTGGTCGATCAGCCCTGAACCCATCGATTTCAGTCATTTCCAGCTTGTCGACATCTATGAGGACGACAACGCCTACTACGCCGACAAGGGCTGGCTCAAGGTCGAGCGCCCCTCATTCCGCGATCAGGACGGCATGATCCAGTCTACCATCAGGGATGAATGCCTGTGGGAAGCGGCGGCGGGCGGGGTCGGCCACCCCGTCAGCCTGGGCCAGTATGCGATCTGGTCGGCGCGGGAGAGCGTCTTTAGCCCGCAGGGAGAGGACGGCTACCCCAAGCGCATCTGGGACCCGCTGACCGGCAAGATCGACCACGATGTAGCGGCTTACTGGAAGGAGCACTACGACCTTTATGCCATCCTGCAGGCCAACTGGGCCACGCTGGGCCCGAAACTCGTGGGCAAGATCCACCTGCGCGGCAATGGTTTGGACCCTTTCTACAACAACCTTGCCATATACGAGATGGGAAACTGGCTCGAAGGGACGACTGACCCGTACTATGACGGCTACTTCTCCTACCTGTTCGAGGACAACGGCAGGTTCCTCTGGGACTACGATCTGCTCAAGGAGACCGCGCAGCACATGATCAAATACGGCCCGGAGAACGCGGCGGAGATCCTCGGCGTCCAGGCGGAGTAACGCTTCAATCGTTTAAATGTCCACAGAAACAAAGAGCGCCGGGGCATCCGCCCCGGCATTTCGATTATGAAAAACAGGACCAAGGAAGATTTTGGGTCGTCAAGGGACGGAGCTCCGTCGACATTCCATTGCGCCTTGTATAGAGAGGATAGGCGGCTCGGAAGGCCCGGCCCACAGGGGTCTTCTGCCGGTCTCCTTTTGTCCCTTTGCGCACGTTCTCAAAGGACCGTCCTCGCCGGCTGATTTGATTTCCGCTTCTGCATGTAACACTGTAATGCCAGAACCAAACAGCGTATACTGGCTTCATGAAAGCACCAGTCATTGCCACAAAGCTTTTCAAGCCAATGATAAGGCCGGAGGCGGTCCGCCGGCCTGGGTTGCTGGCGCGGCTTGACGAAGGGCGGCAAAAGCCGCTGACGCTTGTCTGCGCGCCGGCAGGCTTTGGCAAGACGACCCTTGTCAGCCAATGGCTTTCTGATATCGGACTGCCGGCTGCCTGGCTGTCGCTTGACAAGGGCGACAATCTCCTGACGCGCTTTTTAGCCTGCCTGGTCGCCTCCCTGCAGTCACTCCGGATCCGGTTTGACGGGAACCTGTCCGGCATGCTCGCGTCCCCCCAGCCTCCCTCAACCGAATACCTTCTGACAAGCCTGATCAACGGGATAGCGGCGGCCAGCGAACCTTTCTTCCTGGTGCTGGATGACTGCCATGTTATCGACGCAAAGCCGGTCAGCGATGCGCTTGCCTTTTTGCTGGAACACCTGCCAGGGCAAATGCGCCTGGTGATCATCAGCCGTGAGGATCCGCCGCTTCCCCTGGCCCGATTGCGCGCCAGGGGGCAACTGAATGAGGTGCGCGCGGCGGACCTTCGCTTCTCCCCTTGCGAAGCCGCCGAATTCCTGAACCGTGTGATGGGCCTGGGGCTGTCCCCGCAGGAGGCTGCCGACCTTGAGCAGCGCACGGAGGGCTGGATCGCGGGGCTTCAGCTTGCCGCGGTTTCCATGCGGGGAGAGGAGGACACAGCGGGGTTCATCAAGGATTTCAGCGGCAGCCACCGCTTCATCCTTGATTACCTGATGGAGGAAGTCCTGCAGAAGCTGCCCGGGAAGGTGCAGCAGTTCCTGCTTGCAACATCCGTCCTTGAGCGCATGTGCGGCCCCCTATGCGACGCTGTACTCCAGGATCCGGATTCGTCAGGGCAGCGGACGCTGGAGGAACTGGACCGCGCCAACCTGTTCATCGTCCCCCTGGACAATGAGCGGCGATGGTTCAGGTATCACCATCTGTTTGCCGAACTGCTTCGCCAGCGGCTCCATCAGGACACGCCTTCCGGAGGCGGAGAAGAAAGTGAGGCCGGATACCACCTGCGCGCCTGCCGGTGGTACGAAGACAATGGCCTGGAAATCAGCGCGTTCCAGCATGCCGCCGCGGCGGGGGACGTTCCCCGTGCCCAGCGCCTGATGGAGACAAAGCAGTTGCCGCTGCGTTCCGGCGGCGGTGCTGCCGTTGTCCTTGCCTGGCTGAAGTCGCTCCCTTCGCCTGTGATGGATGCCCGGCCCCTGCTGTGGGTGAGGTCCGCCACGCTGCTGCTGATGAGCGGACAGACGACCGGCGTTGAAGAGAAACTGAGGGCGGCGGAAGCCGCAATCGCCGCCTTGCCTCAAGGCGCAGAGTCTGAGGAATACCTCCGTGACCTCACCGGACAGGTCGCCTGCGCCAGGGCTACGCTGGCGTTCACCCGCTACGAGCCTGAGGCCATTTTCAAAGAGGCGCGGCGCGCGCTTGCGTATCTTGCCCCCGGCAACCGGCCCTTCCGCTTTACCGCGAACTGGACGATGGGGATGGCCTGCCTGTTCAGCGGCGACCGCGCGCAGGCCCGATTGGGCATCGGCGAGGCCCTGTCGCTGGCGCAGACGTCCGGGGATATCCACAACGTCATCCTGGCTGAAACTTCCCTGGGCCAGATCCAGGAGATGGACAACCAGCTGTACCAGGCAGAGAAAACCTACCGGCATATTCTGCAGCTGTTGGACGATTGCCCACTTCCGGTTGCAGGCGAGACCTACCGCGGCCTTGCCCGCATTCATTATGAGCGCAGCAGCCTGGACGAAGCCGAAAGCGATGGGCAGCGCAGCCTGGAGCTGGCGCGCCGGTATGAGCAAAGCATTGACAGGTACGTGATCAGCGAGGTGTTACTGGCCCGCCTGAAGCTGGCCCGGGGGGATGCGGCCGGGGCGGCTGACATGCTGGCGGAGACCGAACAATCCGTACGAAGGCAGGCCTTCGTGCAGCGGATGCCCGAGGTGGCCGCTGTACAGGCGCTGGTGCATCTTTCCCGCAATGAGTTTAAGGCGGCCGCTGCGCTTGCAGAGGTCCATCATCTCCCCATGAGCCGCGCGAAAGTGTATCTGGCTGAAGGGGACGCGCAGGAAGCGCTGAAGCTCCTGGAACCGCTGCGTGAGCAGGCGCGGCAACAGGGCTGGCAGGATGACCTGTTGAAGCTCACGGCGCTGGCGGCCCTGTGCCACCACATGCTGGGGGAAAAGGGCAAGGCTTTGGAGCTGATCGGCAAGGCGCTTCTGACGGCGGAACCGGAAGGCTTCGTTCGCCTCTTTATCGACGAAGGCGTCCGGATGGCCGGCTTGCTGAAAGAAGCCGCCGGCACATCGCAGGTGCCGGAATATGTGGCCAGACTCTTGGCGGCCTTTGCAGACGAACCGAAGGCTGATGGCGGGAAGCCGGTGACTTCCCATGCCGCTCTTTTCAATCCCCTGAATGAATCGCTGAGCCGGAGGGAGCTGGAGGTGCTGCGCCTGATTGCCGGCGGGCTATCCAATCAAGAGATCTGTGGACGTCTTTTTCTCGCCCTGGACACAGTCAAAGGACATAACCGCAGGATATTTGAAAAACTCAATGTCCAAAGCCGCACACAGGCTGTCGCCCGTGCGCGCGAACTGGGCCTGATCTGAATTCTGCCCGTATACCGCACCGGCTTCTTCACGCAGTTTCATAAAACAACACTTCCGGCAGCACTTTGGTGTCTATAGGGCACGGTGCCGCCGGTTTTATGATGTGTGCGGCGGGATACCCGCCAGCGACAACAATGCAGGGAAAGGAGGCGGATTGATGCCGGACAGCAAGGGAGGGATTCATGACTTGGAAGGGCCGACCATCTATCAAATCAGGATCAGAGGCCGTCTGGATCAGCAATGGGCGGACTGGTTTGAC
Source organism: uncultured Christensenella sp. (assembly GCA_964544245.1). Classification (GTDB taxonomy): domain Bacteria; phylum Bacillota; class Clostridia; order Christensenellales; family Aristaeellaceae; genus UBA6115. The sequence continues at coordinate 4,346 of CAZJCB010000012.1, read as the reverse complement.
GGCATGGCCATCACGCCAGCAGAGGACGGCGACACGCTGCTGACAGGCCCGGCGGAAGACCAGGCGGCGCTGCTTGGCCTGATCAGGAAGGTGCGGGACCTGGGGATCCCCCTGATCTCGGTCCAGCCGGTTTTGCCGGGTCAGGCGCTCCGACACGGCAACAATGGGATCGATCAGCTTGATACCTGAAGACAAGGAAAGGAAAATTCTATGGAAACAAGCAAACGCTCAAACCTGCAAAACAGCAGCGGCGCCATGACCGCAAGCTCCAAAGACGCGAGAAGGGCCGGGTTCCTCTACCTCGCGTTCATCATCACCTGCATGTTTTCGGGCATCGTCCGCATGCGGCTGCTCGTGTTGGAGGACGCCGCAAAGACAGCGGGCCTTCTTGTCAATGCCTGGGGATTGCTGAATCTCAGCGTCATCGACGACGCGGTCTCCGCCGTTTTGTTCCTCCTGACAGCCTGGGCCCTTTATGTCCTGTTGAAACCGGTCAATAAAAACCTCGCCCTGCTGTTTCTCCTGCTCAATGCGGCAGGGGTTGCCATGCAATGTTCCATCCTGTTGAACCTGTATGCGCCTGTATTGATTCAGCGCAGTGCGGACATTCAAAGAGCCTTCCTCCCTGAACAGCTTGACGCATTGAACCTGCTCTTTTTCAACCTGCACAAAAGCGGCTTTACGATGGCTCAGATCTTCTACGGCCTCTGGCTCTTCCCCCTTGGCCTGCTGGTCCATAAGTCCGGGTTCCTGCCCAAATGGCTTGGCGTGCTGCTGATAGCAGACTGTTTCGGCGTCATGATCACGTTTTTCCAGTTCTTCTTCCTGCCGGAGCTTGATGCCATTGTCTATCCGGGATATGCCGTTGGCATGGTCGCCGAATTCTCACTCAGCCTTTGGCTGATTTTCAAGGGTGTGAAGGTACAGGATACTTCCATGGTTGATGAAGGAGGGGCTGCGTGATCCGGACAGGAGGCAAAGCAGTTGCGCGCAATTCACGCGATTTTTGGGTGACGTTGATAAGGCTCACCCTCGCCGGCGGGATAGCCTTTTGGGTGACAAGCATCATCACTTCCCTGCTGCCCATCGCGGCGGCGTATCGGGCTGCCCTGTCCGATTGGAGCGCGCAGACGGTTTGGATCGCCTCCTTGTTCGCGGGGCTGCTGATCGGCGGCTGCGTCAGCTGCGCATTCCTGCGGCATTACGGCAAGATCCCGGCAAAGGAACCGATCATGAAAGCCGTGTTGGTCAGTTTCTGCGCGCTCATCGTCTTCACTGTCGTGATCGATGTTCCCGTGAGTCTTCAGGGACATGGCGATTCCCTGCATAGCTTCCTTATCGGCTTCACGTTCAACGCCGCGAGGTTTCTGCTGCTCGGCGCGGCGACGGGCTGCCAATACAGAAGGATGGCAAGGAAAGAACCGTCATGAAAGCGATGGTATGCACAAAGTACGGGCCGCCCGACGTCCTGCAGCTGCGGGAAGTTGAAAAACCGGTTCCGGGAGATCATGAGGTCCTGGTCAGGATCCATGCGACATCGGTGACGTCATCGGACTGCTATATCAGGGGGATGGCGCTGTCCCCGGTGTACCGCCTTGCCGCGAGGATAGCCCTGGGGTTTACGAAGCCCAGGCAGCCCATCCTGGGGATGGTGTTTGCAGGCGGGATCAAAGCCATCGGCAGAGAGGTCAGCTTGTTCAAATGCGGCGAAAGGGTCTTTGGGATCGACCGTTTCTCCTTTGGCGCGTACGCTGAGTACAAGGCCATGCCTGAGACCGGCGTAATCTTTGCAGCACCGGGAAACCTGACGTACGGGGAAGCGGCTGCCCTGCCTTACGGGGGTACCCTGGCGCTTGCGTTCCTGCGCGGGAAGATTCACGGCGGGCAGAAGGTCATGATCTACGGCGCCTCGGGCGCTGTGGGCACAGCGTCGGTTCAGCTGGCAAAATGCTTTGGCGCGCACGTCACCGGAGTCTGCAGCACCGCAAATCTGGAACTGGTGAAATCACTTGGCGCTGACCATGTCATTGACTACACGAAGGGAGATCCTGCAGCAAAGGGGGGTGTCTTTGACCTTGCGTTCGACGCCGTGGGCAAAAAGAAGCGCAAGAACTTTCAGTACAAGGAAGTGCTTGCGCCTGGGGGAAATTTCATATCAGTGGACATCGGCAGGCCAAAACTGCGCCTTGAAGACCTGGCTTTGCTCAAAGAGCTGGCAGAGCGGAAGAAGGTCAGGCCGGTCATTGACAGGCTCTATCCGTTTGAAATGATCGCGGAAGCACACAGATACGTGGACAAGGGGCATAAGAAGGGAAACGTTGTCGTTACAGTGAGCTGAAGGCTGCTGGAAAGTGGACAACGTTTGGGTTTACGTTCAAAGCACAGGAACTCGCCCGCAGGTGCTCCATTTCTTTCTCTGTGAAAATTCTCCTGGCTATTATAAGCTCTCCGTTTCAAACGCGCCTGGATTTCCGGCTTTTCCGGCGGTTAAATCATTTTCGGCCTCACAAAGTGAGGAATATCAACGCTTCCAGGGCGCACATTTGCCCGCCGGACGCCCGGCATGGCCCGGCGGAAATGGCGGGTAAATGCCAGGAACTCACGCGTCCTTCGCCGGCAGACCGGGGTGCGGCTGGATCAACGGCAGGGAGTGCGGTGGACAGCGTGGACTGATCCCGTTGACCGATTGGTGGGCATCTCCACGCAAAGGTCAGAACAATTATCACGAAAACAGGAGAGACGAAAGGAAACACGA
>CAZJCB010000012.1:0-1553 GCA_964544245.1 uncultured Christensenella sp. | reverse complement strand
CATCTCCACGCAAAGGTCAGAACAATTCAGCATACAAAGGATGTCGTTCCGGCCGTCAAGGGACGAGTCCCCGCCGACGTTCCGATGCGCCTCGTATAGAGAAGAAAGGCTCAGCCAGCCTGACCCAAAGCGGTCTTCTGCTGATTTCCTTTTGTCCCTTTGCCTTTGTGCACGTCGTCAGAGAACTGTCCCTCGACGATGTTGGACGATGTTGTATCCACCGAGCTGTTTGGCCATATGATGAGATGATGATCAAAAATAACAGATATCAGGATCAAGCAGTTTTCGTGAAGGGTGGTGCGCATCATAAAGACCATGCTGGCTGGTTTACCCGGATGTGCATCAATTCTTGCAGGTAAGTCTCCGTCATGCAGCCCCAGAAAACCTGAACCTTTCCTCGGTCAAAATGGCAAATCGCCAAAGGTTCGTATATCAGAAAACCCTTGTCAATATCGGGGGTGTGGAGCAGGAATGTTTATGAAGGGCAAGAACACAAATAACCCTGAGGCAATAGTTCGCTCACACGTCTCAGTTCTTCCTGCGCAGGAAATAGGACTGCGTGCAGCTCCATGCATGGCAGTAACTGTTCACGACCGGCGAGCCATAGGGGGATTCGTCAGGATTGCCGGGGTTGAACAGCTCAAAAAACGTATCCGCGCCCAAGCTGACCATTCCGCCCCAGTAATCTCGGATTACCTGCAGGGCCTGCTTGTCCTGGCCCAGGCTGAACAGTGCGTCAGCATAGTGGTGCATCATGTAGGGTGTGACCATCCCCACCGCTTCGCCGCATCCGGCAACTGCGCGCAGACAGGAGATGGCCGTTTCCACCGGCAGGATATCCGCCAGGACGAACCATACCTGAGAGGCCCAGGATACCTGCCTTTCTTTTCCACTGACAATCAAACCTGCGGAGCTGTCAAACAGATGGGCCAGTGCAGCTTTTGACCTGAACGCAATCAAATTGCCGAGGCGGTTCTGTTCATCATTGCGGTTTAGTAGTTTCATCAAACTGCACGCTGCTTTTGCACAGTAAACCCAGATGGCCTGGGCGCTGGCCTGCTTGTTCAGGTTCAGGTTCCAATCGACAAAGCACCAGCCCAGGCGGTCGCTGTCTTTAATGATGCCAGTTTTTTGGTCAAATTGTTCCTCCGCCAGCTCAAGCTGCCTGAGCGCAACCGGCAGCAGTTCCGCCCCGGTGTCAGTGTCGCCGGTGTGCTTCACGTAATCCAGCAGCGTGGAGACATACAGGAGGGAATAGTCAAACATATAATTGTCGTCCGCCTGGATCTCCGGCTGCAGGAACAGGCATGCGCTTACCCAGCCACGGTCATCAGCTGTCCCGGCGAATAGATAAAGGCACCGCCTGACCAGGGCATTGTTGCGGAATGTCGCATAGTTTGCCAATGCCTGCAGGCGCAGGTCCCCCATCCAGAGCCTGCGGTCGCGCTTGGGGCCGTCCTCAAACACCTCCTGCATACAACTGCGCAGGGTACGTAGGGCAACCCGGTCGATTGCCATGTCTTCAGGCGATCCCTCAAAGGCAGGAAAATCCG
>CAZJCB010000011.1:22322-25654 GCA_964544245.1 uncultured Christensenella sp. | reverse complement strand
CTGCGCCTGGGCGCGGGGAGCGGACGAACTCTACGCCGCCTACCATGACCATGAATGGGGCGTGCCCTCCCATGACGACCGTCACCTGTTTGAGATGCTGCTCCTGGAGGGCTTCCAGGCCGGCCTGTCCTGGCGCACCATCCTGACGAAGCGCGCGGCCTTCCGGGAGGCCTTCGACGGCTTCGACCCGGCCGCCGTCGCCCGGTACGGTCCGGAAAAAATCGAAGTGTTGATGGGGAACCCGGGCATCGTCCGCAACCGGCTGAAGATCAACGCCGCCGTCCGCAACGTCCGCGCCTTCCTGGAACTCCAGAAGGAATTCGGCAGCTTTTCCGCTTACCTGTGGGGCTGGGTCAACGGCCGGCCCGTCCTGCGCGGTTTCGGACCCTTCGCGGCGCGAACACCTCTGTCAGACGCGCTGAGCGGGGACCTGAAACGCCGGGGGATGAGCTTTGTCGGCTCCGTCATCGTCTATTCCTACCTGCAGGCCGTCGGCGTGGTCAACGACCACGAGCCGGGGTGCTTCCTGTGGAAAAGCCCGGAGGATCCTGTCCGCCGGGCGCCTTGATCCTGTCCTTGTTCGGATACTTCGGGAAATGAGATCACGTATGGGGAACGCACCCCCATGCCCCGGCCTGGAATATCATCCATCAACTTCCTGGCAAGATCATTGGGACTGCTGAACCAGCTTATGCCGCCGCGCCCGCGACGTAGACGAACCCGCCGCCGCGCCTGGTGCTGCGCAGCCAGCGGGGCAGGCTGACCCTCATCTGATGGCCGTTGTCATAAATGTTCATCTCAGCCTCTTCGCCGCTGCCCTGAAGCCCGATGACGGTCACCCAGTGCCAGCTTTCCAGGTGCGTGATCTCCCCGTTGGACAAGTTGAGAAAGGCCACCGGCGAATCCGCGCCCAGGCCCTTGCGGATGAAGGCTTCGGCCGCCTCCGTCCCCGGGCGCAGCGCTTCCTCGGCAGGGACCTCCAGCACGCGGCTGCGCAGCGGGCTGCCCAGGCTCTGCAGGAATTCGTCCAGGCCTTTCTGCATCAGGAAGGGCGAATTGAGCCCCATCACGCCGGGCGTGAGGTATTCCCAGCTGCGCTCCATCAGGGCGAGGAAACTCCCCCGGTCGGTGACTTCCATCGGCAGGCTGAGCCGCCCGCCGCGGGAGAGGTAGAGCAGCAGGTTGGCCCCGGTGCAGGGGCCGCAGCCGGCCTTGCGTTGCCAGAAACCGCGGAACCAGTCCTGGTCGCAGCCGAAGCACACGCCCGAACCGGGGCAGGCGAAGTGCAGGAAATCGGGCCTGGGGAGCATCGTCGTCATGGGCGGCGCCTTCGCGCGCCCCGCGGCGCGCATCCTTTCGGGTTCACCGTTCCAGGAGTTTCCTGTAACCGTGGTGGATTTAAATATACCCCGATTGAATCGATGGAGAAGATCGTCAGATCAGCGAGTTGAAATACTCCTCCGTCACCTGGAGCTGGCGCTTCATTATTTCCCGCCACATGCGGGCATGGATCTCGCCGCTGCCCTTTGAGACCTTCGTCCTGCGTACATTGCCGTCATCATCGCGTTTGCGGTAGAAATAATGGTCGGTGTCCTTGTACAGTTCCCAGCCGTCGCGCTCGCAGAACCGCTTCAATTCTTTCCATCGTGGCATACCAGGGACGCTCCGATCTCTTCAGTGTCCCGCAGGGCAAGCGCCTTCATGACGTAGGGCAGATGCTCCCTGCGGTTCCCCGCGGAATGCCAGTATGCCATGTCGGCGTAATACTCGTCGGCGTACTCCAGGATGGACGCCGCCATTCGTTCCCTGGCGGCTTTGAGGGACGCCGCGTTCTCCACCAAGTCCATCTGCCGGAGAGACAGGGTGACGGAGCCGTCGGTTTCATGGAACACGTCCGCGTCATACGTATAGCCGTAGAGCAGATCTTCAATAAACTTCACGTCGCTGAGCACCAGGCTGTCCCTGGTGCGCTTGATGAACTGCGGTTTCTGGCGCACAGCGCGGTCAATCAACTCGCTCCAGTTCCTGCGCGCGTCGGTGGATGAAATCAATTCCATGCTCACACCTCCTGAATAAGAGCATAGAACATTCCGTACGTTGTGTCAATTATGTACGTTTTATATAAAAAGAACAAAAGTCCTTTTGGATAATCAACGCTGGAAGTCCAATCTCCGCTTCAGTCGCGGCTTCTCCCTTCTGCTTGGAAAGAGGCGATTGTTCCCCATTTGAATAAATTTCGAGGGCTTGGGGGACGAAGTCCCCCGAACGTACCCCTCATCCCCGCCCCGCGCCTTCAGGCGGGCAAACGGATCCCGGCTTCCGCCGCGGCTTCCACCAGCGCGTCCAGGGCCCTGACGATCTGCTCCTCCATGTGCTCGCTGATCACGCAGAAGCGCAGGCGGGCCTTGCCCTTGGGCACGGCGGGGAAGACGGCCGGCGGCACGAAGACGCCCTTGTGGCGCAGCATGTTGGAGAGCAGGAAGGCGTTCTCGTCCGAGCCCACCAGGATGGGGATGATGGCGGTGTGCCCGGCCAGGCAGGTGTTCAGGTGCCGCTTGTGCGCCTCGCGCACGAAGGCGTTGATATTCTTTTCCAGGGACTGGATGATGGAAGGCTCGTTCCTGAGCAGGCGGATGGCGGCCAGCGTGCCGGCGGCAAGGGGCGGGGAGATGCCCACGGAGAACACGAAGCCCGGCAGGTTGTAGCGCAGGTAGTCGATGAGGCTGCGTTTCCCGGCCAAGTAGCCGCCGCAGGTGCCCAGACCCTTGGACAGGGTGCCCATCTTGATGTCAACGTCGTCCGGGGCGAGGTTGAAGTATTCGTCCACGCCCCCGCCGGTCCTGCCGATGACGCAGGCGGAGTGCGCCTCGTCCACCAGGAGGAAGCAGCCGTATTTCTTTTTCAGCGCCACGAAGGCGGGCACGTTGGCGATGTCGCCGTCCATGCTGTAGGCGCCTTCGATGATGATGAGGCACTTCCTGAACTTCGCGCGCTGGTTTTTCAGGATGCTCTCCAGCGCCGCGGGGTCGTTGTGCGGGAAGGGCTTGACGGTCGCCTGGCTCAGGCGGGTGCCCTGGTCGATGGAGTTGTGCGCCAGCGCGTCATAGACGATGAGGTCGTCCCTGCCGCAGAAATTGCCCACCAGGGTCACGTTGGTCGCGTGGCCGCTGACAAGGACCAGCGCGGCCTCGGCGTGCTTCCACTCGGCCAGTTCGCGCTCCAGCTCCTGGTAGAGGCTCTTCTCCCCCGCCAGCAGGCGGGAGCCGGAGGCCGAGGTGCCGTATTTCTCGATGGCTTCCTTCGCCGCGTCCATCACCTCGCGCCGGCCGGAC
>CAZJCB010000011.1:12034-22312 GCA_964544245.1 uncultured Christensenella sp. | reverse complement strand
GTGATACCTTCTCCGTGAAGCTTTCCGATGATATCCATGACCTCCTGCCTGCCGGACATCGCCACGTAGTTGTAGGAGCCGAAGTTGAGCACTTCCTGCCCTTCCATAAGGCTGGTGTCCTTGAGCGCGCTGTCGTGGCGGACGAAATAGGGGTTTTCCATGCCCGAGCCCAGGAGCATCTGCTCCCGCAGGGCGAAGGCCTTGAATTCCTCCGTCTCCTCAAAGCTGCTGACCGGGACGACTTCGCCCTTCTCCTGAACGGCTTTCGCTTCCTCCCCCGTCAGCCGCTGGGTGATGATGGCGGTGAGGTCGTTGACGGTGGTGCACTGGCCGTACTCCTCCACGGGGATGAGGACGGAGAAGATCTCCTCCACCTTCAGCGACACGCTCAGGACCTGCAGGGAGTCGCCGCCCAGGTCGTTGATGAAGTGCGCGGTGTCCGAGATCTTCTCGGCCGGCATGTCCAGCGCCTCCGCGTACACGCGGCGCACCTGCTCCTTGATCTCATCCTGGCCGACCTTCTCCGGCACGGCCTCCTCCACCACGATGGGCTGGGTGTCGCCCAGGGGGAGGGCGCCGGACTTGAGGTCAAGGTCGCGGTAGGCGACCTTCATCTCCTCCAGCGACTTTTTCAGCGCCATGCGCTTGACCTTGATGCCGTTGGCCATCTCAAAGGGATCCCTGGTGGCCAGCACGCGGGTGACCTGCTTGAGGACCGGCAGCTTCCGGTTGTTCGCGACCACCTGGCGCATCAGGCCGGTCAGGAAGGCGTCGTCCCGGTAGCGCTCGCCCACGTTGAGCACCAGGGTGATGTCCTCGTAGTCCGGGCTGATGTGGCGGCGGCGCTTCAGTTTGTTGACACGGCTGGCGCCGGTGTTCTTCAGGCCCAGCACGCAGAACTGCTCCACGCCCTCCAGGCTGCCGAAGCTGTCTTCGATCTCATCGGGATAGACGTTCTCGCCCGACTCGTTGATGATGACGTCCTTGCTGCGGCCCTCGACATACATGCGCATGCCCTTTTCCAGCCGCACGATGTCGCCGGTGCGATACCAGCCCTGGGCGTCCAGGTCCGGCGGGATGAGCTTGCCTTCCTTGAGCTGGCCGGTGTGCACGCTGCGGCCCCTGATGAGCATCTCGCCCGTGTTGGAGCGCTTGCCGTCGGACTCCACCTTATACTCCACTGAGGAGAAGGGGCGGCCGACGGAGCCGGAGGTGCGGGTATGCAGGTGCATGCCGATCTCGGCGGAGGTGATGGCGGTTTCCGTCATGCCAAAGCCGCAGGTGGTGAAGTAGCCCAGGGCCGCGATGTTGCGCATGTGCTCCCGCGGCGTGTGGCTGCCGCCCAGGATGACGCAGGTCATGTCCGGGCCCAGCAGCTGGGCGTTGACCGACTTGAACAGCACCTTGCGGGCGAAATCCATCCCAAAGGCGGGGGCGACGTCCTGAAGCGCCAGGCTGACGCCCTTCATGAGCTTGAACACGGCGCGCTTGAGCGGCTTTTGCTGGGCGACCTTCCTGTTCAGGCCGGCGGAGAGGCTGTTGGCCAGGAGCGGGACCGCGCAGAGGAAATTGACCTTGAAGCGGCGGATCGTGCCCAGGACGGTTTCCGGCGCGCGGTCCTTGAGGAAGACCGTCTCATAGCCGATGAAATTGGACCACATCACGCACACCATGAAGCCGAAGACGTGGTGGAAGGGCAGGAAGGCGAGGTTGCGCTTCATATGGCTGCTGACGATGCGCGGGTTGGCCTTGTGCAGCAGGTCTGAATTCAGGACCTGCTCGCAGATGGCCGCCTGGTCGTAGACGAAGATCCGGCTGGTTGCCGTGCTGCCGGAGGTGCACAGCGCCACCTTGTCCGCCCAGTCCGGTTTGAAGTCAGGAGCCTCGGGCGCCTGGAAGAGCGCCTCTGTCCGGACCTGGACGCTGCCGCCGGACAGTTTGCGCGCGCCTTTCGCGATCACGCCGCAGGCGCCGGACTCCCCCAGCATATAGTCCGTCATCTCGTCACCCAGCGCAGCGTTGAGCAGCAGCGGGTTGTATCCCGCCATCAGCAGCCCCCAGAACATGGAGAACCATTCCTTGCAGGTGTCTACCTGCAGGGCGACGAACCGGCCGCGGTTATCCTCCCCCAGCGCCTGCCTCAGGAACGCCGCGTAATCCCGCGCCATGCGCCGGAAGTCCGCGAAGGTGGCGGAGCGCTCCTCGTCCCCCTCCAGCCAATGCGCGGCGACACGGTCCCCGTTCTCGCAGGAGAGTTCGAAGATCTTCCTGAGCGTCATGTCCTCGCGCAGCGCCTCGCAGCGCGCGCTGATGTCGGTCAATAGCGTCATGTCTTATCCTCCCTGCCGCGCGTGCGCGGTCAAACCTTGTAGTACATGCCATGGAGGCGGCGGAAAAGGCGGCCGGGCAGGAGGTCGCGCGCCATCAAGACGAAAACCTCAAAGGGTTTGGCCACCCGCAGCCGTACGGGCAGCTTCTTTCTGCCCATCACGCGCGCCAACTTACGGCCGAAGCGCTCCGGGGCCGGCCCCCGCGCCTCGTCCCTGGCGATTACTTTTATGACCCGTTCCATGCTTTCCCGGTACAGAGGGGAAACGGCCGCCGCCCGGCCCCGGTACTTCTGCGAGCCGCCCGAGTGGTCGCCCGGCTCCACCAGCATCACCTGGATGCCCTGGTTGCGGGTCTCCAGCATCAGGCACCCGGCATAGCCCTCCAGCGCGTGCTTGGCCGCCACGTAGGCCCCCTGGAAAGGGGTCGGCATCAGACCGTTGAGGGAAGACAGCAGCACGGCTTTGCCGCCGCCCTTCGCGCGCATCAGAGGCAGCGCAGCCTGGGTGAAGCGTACGGCCCCCAGCATCACGGTGTCCATCACTTCCAGGAATTCCTCCGGCGAGGTCTCCTCCGCCGGGCCTAGGGTCAGGATGGCGGCCGCGCTGACCACCGCGTCCGGCGCGCCGGCGAGGCTGAAGGCCTGTTCGCAGAAAACGCGGACGCTGTCCACTGAGCGCACATCCAGCGGCAGCCGGGTCCCGCAGTCGGTCTCGCCCTCGTTGCCGATAAAGGAACGCGCGCCCGCGATGACACGCCAGCCCGACGCCTTCAGCGCCACCGCCGCCGCGCGCCCAAGGCCGCTGGACGCCCCGCTGACCCACACCACCCTGTTCTCCCTCTCCACCCCCGGAATGAATTCCTGCAAAATTTATCCCATTTTGTCCATATTCACAAGCAGGGCGATTCTCCATGCAGGCCATGGGAAAACAGCCGTCACCCCCTTATAGGCGGGCGGAAAAGGCGACCGCCGCCGCCATACCGAAATCTGCCCGGCCGGGCGTTTCCCTTTCCCTCCGGCCTTCAGCTGTGGTAGGATGGGCGGGACAATGAATGATAGAAACCGGGAGGGCAGGCGCATGGTTCCGGACAGGCTGTACGATCTGGCGGTGGCGTTCAGGAAAACCAGGCTGTGGGATGAACTGTGTGATTCGCAGCTGTTTGCCGTCCGGCAGGCGGACGGCGGGATCGATTACTGCTGCGTGATGGGCTTGCTGGGAGAGCACCTGGCGCTGGCGGTCTACCCCGGCGCGGAGGGCTTCGCCGGTTATCAGCTGCTGGCGGAAGGGCCCGTCGCGCGCAACCCTTATGAGGACAAGGAGAACGCCTTCATGCAGGACTGCCTGATGTGCTCCTTCGCCACAAGGGACGAGCTGAGCCCCAAAGAACTGGAGGAAGCCCGGGAATACGCGAAGAAAAAGGGGATCTCCTTCCGCGGAAAGTACGCCTTCCCGCGCTTCCAGCGCTTCCGGCCCCGGCGTTTTCCATGGTATCTGGACGACCCGGCCGAACAGGACCGCCTGGCGGAATGCCTGGAAGCCTGCCTGGAGGTGGCGGGGAAGCTCAGGGAGCAGAACCCCGGGCAGCTTGGCCTGAACGAAGGCAGGCACTACCGCCGCAGGATCCCCCTGCTTCAAAAAAAGGACGGGGCCTTCGTCTGGGGGAAGACGACCCTTCCGGACCTGCATCGGGAAGCGCTGCCATCCCCGGCGCTGAAGGACGACCTGATCCCGCACAGGACCCGCGGCGCGAAGCGCACGGGCGCCTGGGCCTGCGACATCGTGATGCACCCGGAGGCGGTGAGTGAGGAGGCCGGGGAGGAAGGGATTGAGGAACCGCTCACAGCGCCCAGCTTTCCCTTCATGATCCTCCTTATGGACCAGGCTTCGGGAATGGTGCTCGGCCACCACCTCACAACGACGCTTGACGAATACCCTGAAGCGTTCCTCAAAACTTTCCAGGGCCTGATCCGCAATCAGGGCAAGCCGTCGGAGATCCTCGTCCCCGGCCCGCGCCCCGCCGCCTTTTTCCGCGACATCGCGCAGCGCCTGGACATCCCGCTGCGCCAGGAGGGCAACATCCCGCTGCTGGAAGAAGCCCTGGAATCTCTGTGGGACCGCATGGAGGAGGGCGGTGAAAAAGGAGAAGGCGACGGAACGGACCCGAAACAGGACAGGATGCTCAGGGACATCGTCGCTTTTGCCAGCGATGCGGGCAACCTGCGCACCCTGCCCTGGGCGGTGCTGGAGCAGATCGTGCGGCTGGCCGAAGGCGGACTCCTTCCCGAAGCCGCGGCGGGGAACGTGATGAAAGAAGCGCGCAGGCGGAAGAAATGATTTCCGGGCCTGCGGTGGAGGGATAAGGATGCCGCTGTCGATCATACAGGGGGATATCACCAAGGTCCGGGCGGACGCGCTGGTCAACGCCGCCAACAGCAGGCTGTCGGAGGGCGGCGGCGTATGCGGCGCGATTTTTTCCGGCGCCGGCCGGGAGGAGATGCGTAAAGCCTGCCAGGCGATCGGGGGGTGTGAGACCGGCCGGGCCGTCATCACCCCGGCCTTCGGCCTGCCCGCGAAATACGTCATCCACGCCGTTGGCCCCGTGTATGCGGGCGGGGGCCAGGGAGAGGCCGGGCTGCTGCGCTCCGCCTACGGGAGCGCCCTGCGCCTGGCCAGGGAGCACGGGCTCCGTTCCGTCGCCTTCCCGCTGATCTCCGCCGGCGTCTACGGCTATCCCCGCAGGGAGGCCATGGACGTGGCAACGGAAGCCATCCGCGACTTCCTGACGGCGGACGAGGGGGAAATGGAGGTCACCCTGGTGCTCTATGACCGGGAGGACCTGCGCCTGGACGAGGGCCTGCGGAAGGAAATCGACGGGCTCATCCGTCGGGCGGAATACTCCCGGGCCAGGGAAATGACCCGCCGGCTGGAGCGGTCCCGCAACCGGAGGTACCTGGAGGAAGAGGAGGCCCTGGACGCCTCGATGCCGCTGGACTCTGCGGAGGGAGCGTTCCGGATACGGGAGAGCGACCTGGCCCGGGAAATGGCACCCCGGCCCGCCGCCGCCCCGTATGCGGCCCCCTCCAGCCTGGAAAGCCTGATCGGCAGGCTGGACGAGAGCTTTGCGGAGACCCTGCTGCGGCTGATCGACAGGAAGGGCCTGAAGGACTCGGACGTGTACAAGCGCGCCAACCTCACGCGGCAGCACTTCCACAAGATCCGCAGCATCAAGGGCTACGCCCCCTCAAAGGCGACCGTGCTCGCGCTGGCCGTCGCGCTGGAGCTGAACGAAGAGGAGGCGGGCGACCTGCTGGCGCGCGCGGGCTATGCCTTCTCCCCCAGCCTGAAGTTTGACACGATCGTCCGGTATTTCATCAGGAAGCGGAAGTTCGACATCTTCGCCATCAACGAAGCGCTGTTCTGCTACGACCAGCAGCTCCTGGGTGCCTGAAGCACCAAAATATGTCGCCTCCAAGGCGACCAATGTGCTCCCGCAAAGGCGTATCCTCACCTCATCAAAGGAAAGGGAGGACACGCCATGAACAGCAATTCAACAGAACTGGTCTTCATCCTGGACAGGAGCGGCTCCATGGCCGGCCTGGAGGGGGACACCATCGGCGGCTTCAACGCGATGCTTCAGAAACAGAAGGAGCAGGAGGGCGAAGCCAGGGTCACCACGGCGCTTTTTGACAACGAATACGAACTGCTGCACGACCGGCTGGACCTGCCCGCGGTCTCGCCCATCACGGAGAAAGACTACTTCGTCCGCGGGTCCACGGCCTTGCTGGACGCCATCGGCCGCACGATCCAGAAGGTGGACACGGTGATGGAGCAGTCCGCGGCGGAGTACCGGGCCGGCAAGGTCCTGTTCGTCATCATCACCGACGGCATGGAGAACGCCAGCCACCGCTTCAGCAGGGACAAGATCGCCCTGATGGTCAGCCAGCGGCGGGAACAGGGCTGGGAATTCATCTTCCTGGGCGCCAACATGGATGCCATCCAGGTGGCGCAGGGCTTTGGCATCGCGCCGGACCGCGCACAGACCTTCGAGGCGGACGGCGAGGGCGTCAACCTCAATTATGAGGCGGTCTCGGAACTGACATCCCATATCCGCGCCAACCGCCCCATCCCGGCGGACTGGGACCGGCGGATCAGGGACCGGAAAAAGAAGGCGTGACGGACGGTCAACCTGCTCTTCAATGCCTGTCTGTTGGTACGACCGAATATCTGCGGAAAAATTGATGGGTCAAGGGACGAAGTCCCTTGTCAGGGGGCCGGGGGATAAAATCCCCCGGGGTCTCCCGTGATTCTCAACACACAACAATGAGGAGGCCGTATGCACGGAGCGATCATCGGGGACATCGCGGGCTCGCGGTTCGAGTTTCACAACTACAAGGGCAAAAATTTCAACCTGTTCGCGCCGGGGTGTTCCGTGACGGACGACAGCGTGATGACCCTGGCGGTCGCCAAGGCCATCCTGGAGACCGCGAAGGCGCTGCCGGAAGAGGAAGCGGGGAGGCGCGGGCCGGCCTTTTACAGCCTGCTCAGGGACAACGCCATCCGCTTCATGCGCGGGATCGGGCGGCGCTACCCGCACTGCGGCTACGGCGGCATGTTCTATGACTGGGTGTTCCGGCCTGACCCGAAGCCTTACAACAGCTACGGCAACGGCGCGGCGATGCGCGTGAGCCCGGCGGGTTTCGCGGCCAGGACGGAAGAGGAAGCCCTGAAGATGGCTGAGGCGGTCACCGACGTGACCCACAGCCATCCCGAGGGCGTCAAAGGCGCGAAGGCCGCCGCGCTGGTCATCTTCATGGGGAGGAACGGCGCAGGCAAGGAAAGCATCCGGGAACGGATCACGAGGGATTATTACCCGCTGGACTTCACGGTGGACGCGATCCGCCCGGATTACCGCTTTGACGAGAGCTGCCAGGGCACGGTGCCCCAGGCCATCGCCTGCTTCCTGGAAAGCGGATCCTTTGAGGACGCCGTCCGTACCGCGGTGTCCCTGGGCGGGGACAGCGACACCCTGGCCTGCATCGCCGGGGGGATGGCGGAGGCCTTCTACGGCGTGCCCGGGGAACTCTGGGAAGGCGCGAAGCCCTATCTGGACGGATACCTGACGGCGCTGTACGATGAATGGGTGGCCTGGCGCCTTGGGGACCAAGCCCCGCGGGCCTGACGCCGCCGCACAGCCGCCCGCCTTGACCCTGCCCGGGCCGCATGATAGGATGGCCGCGGGAGGATGAAAATGGACAAACGGTACGCCTGCGAGGGCAACCTGGTGCACGAAGAAGCGGTGCGGGACGTCAGCGCGCGGATGCTGCCGGAGCGCGTGTTCCTGGACGCGGCGGGCTTTTTCAAGGTCATGGGCGACGGCACCCGTTTCCGCATCCTCTTCGCGCTGGACAAGCATGAGCTGTGCGTGTGCGACCTGGCCAGCCTGCTGGACATGAGCGTGTCCGCCGTCAGCCACCAGCTGGCCCGCCTGAGGGAGAGCAAACTGGTCGTCCCCCGCCGGGAGGGCAAGAACGTCTTCTATGCCATCGCCGACGGCCACGTCCGCCTGATGCTCAGGGGCTGCGTCGAACACGCGCTGGAGGAGAACGGGGTATAAGCGGGAAGACCTGGAAACCGCGTCCCCCGGGCCCCGGGCGTCCCCTGAATCAAAATATCTGCCGCGGCGCGCGGTATTTATGAAACTGTATGATGAACGCAAAACGTGAACCGGGCCCGCAATCGAAGCGGTCCCGGTCTGTTTATACCGGCCCCGCGCGCCCGGTCATGCTCCTTGCCGCGGAAAGCTCCTCAGGTACACCACGTTGCCGTCCGGGTCCAGGAGGCTCATGTTCCGCGCGCCCCAGGGGCGGGTCACAGGCTTTTCAACAACCGGCACCCCCATGCCCAGCAGCCTTTCGCATTCCGCGTCGACGTCCTCCACGGTAAACGCGAGGCACATGGTCTGGCCGTTCCCCTTCCTGGGGCTGCCGTCGTTGTACACTGTCAGCGCTGTTTCTTCCTGCAGGACGGTCTGGTGCACGGGGTCATCGCCCGTTTCCTCCGCCCGCAGCAGCATCCTGTAAAAATCCGCCAGCCTGACCACGTCGCCGGTCAGCAGGCATACTTCCGCTATCTTCATAAGACCCTCGCTTTCAATGATCCCGCAGATTTGTCCGCCGCCGTGTCGTGGTATAGTGAACCACAAGGGACGCGATTGCGCAATCGCGGTCAAGAAACGGGGACGGGCAGCCCGTACAATGGCGCGGGGAGGTGAAACATGGAAAACCGGGAGAAGGCCGAAGCCGTCCAAAGGATGCAGGACCATATCCTGCGGCATCTGCAGGAGCCGGTCACCCTGGGCCAGCTGGCCGCCTGCGCGGGCTATTCGCCGTACTACTGCGTCAGGATCTTCAGGGAACTGACCGGGAGGACGCCCTTTGAGTACCTCCGCTCGCTCAGGCTCTCCCGCGCCGCGATCGAACTGCGGGATGAAAAGGCGCGGATCATCGACGTCGCGCTGGATTTCGTGTTTGACTCCCAGGAGGGGTTCACACGGGCGTTCTCCAGGGAGTTCGGCGTGACGCCGGCCAGGTACAGGAAAGCGCCTTCCCCGATCCGCCTGTTCATGCCGGCCTCCGCGCCCAGCCGAACCCTTGATTTGGTGAAAGGAGACAAGGAAATGGAAAAGAAACCCGCCGTCCAAACTGTGTTTGTCCAGGTCATCCAGCGGCCCGAACGCAACCTGATCCTCAAGAGGGGCGTCAAAGCCGAAGACTACTACGCGTACTGCGAAGAGGTGGGCTGCGACATCTGGGGCCTGCTGTGCGGCGTCAGGGAGGCCCTGTACGAGCCCGTCGGCCTGTGGCTGCCGAACAGCCTGGTCACGCCCGGCACCTCGCGCTACGTTCAGGGCGTCGAGGTGCCCGCGGATTACCGGGGCGTGGTGCCCGAAGGCCTGGAGGTGATCAGCCTGCCGCCCTGCCAAATGATGGTGTTCCAGGGCCCGCCTTATGGAGACGAGCGCTTTGAGGAGGCCATCTCGGAACTCTGGGACGTGATGAAGGACTACGATCCGGAACTGTACGGCTTCCGCTGGGCGGACGAGGACGCGCCAAGGTTCCAGATGGAGCCCCAGGGCTGGCGCGGGTACATCGAGGCGCGCCCGGTCCGGCCGGTCAACGGGTAAGGTTTCTCCCCCGCACGCAAAACGGCGCTTGTGAAGGGCATTGTTTTTTTACGCAGGCCCTCCAAAGGGACAGGCACGGCGGGCCGGGCAAAAAGCGTCCAGCCGATTTTACCGCGGCGGGGCGCGTTTTGTTGACAGCGCGTCAGGTCTGGACAATAATCACGGTATGCCATAGTATCACTTGATGCCCTGCGACCAACGACGCTTTTACTGCCATACAGACCGACCAAACCTTGCGGTTCACACATGAACGGCGGGGCTTTCGGCGCGTGCCAGAGCAGGCCGCGCGGCATCGAAGGGAGATGAGCATATGGGCACAGTTGCAGGAAACGACTATTTCATCACGCCGGCGGCGGAGAAGCGGATCGGGGAAATCGCTTCCCGTTACCTCAGGGAGCCCGAGCAGCTGATGAACATCCTGCTGGACGTCCAGAAGGAAACCGCCAATTCCTTCCCGTCCAGCGTGGCCGCGCTGGTGAGCCGGGTCACGGGCATCCCGGAGGCGAAGCTGTACAGTTTCGTTAGTTTCTATTCCATGTTCTCCACCGCGCCCCGCGGGCAGTACGTCGTGCGCATGTGCCACAGCGCGCCCTGCCACGTGTGCGGGGCGCAGGGCGTGATGGA
Source organism: uncultured Christensenella sp. (assembly GCA_964544245.1). Taxonomy (GTDB): domain Bacteria; phylum Bacillota; class Clostridia; order Christensenellales; family Aristaeellaceae; genus UBA6115. Next base: position 12,175 of record CAZJCB010000011.1, on the reverse strand, counting down.
AGCCGTCTGCAGGACCCTGGGCATCCGGCCGGGCGAGACCACACGGGACGGCCGCTTTACGCTGGAATACTGCCAGTGCCTCGGGGTGTGCGAAAACGCGCCGGCCATCATGGTCAACCAGACCGTGTACCGCAGCCTGAC